>NZ_JBJXHK010000011.1:0-50472 GCF_046638635.1 Lysobacter zhanggongensis | reverse complement strand
GGCAGGCCGATCACCAAGCGAGTATCGGGGAGCGACTGATCGGCCTGCCCGAAGGCCGCTCGCGCGCATCCACGCGCTCTTCAGTTGCAAACCCGCGAAAGCTCCATCCGACCGCTACCCGCTAGTGAACTGCTCCGCCAGGATCCGGTCCTCGAGGTTGTGCTCGGGGTCGAACAGCAGCGTCACCGTGCGGTCGTGCGACTCGCGGATGGTCACTTCCACCACGTCGCGAACCTCGTGCGAATCAGCGGTCGCGCTGACCGGCCGTTTGTACGGATCGAGCACGCGGAACCGGACCTCGGTGTCGGCCTTCAGTACCGCGCCGCGCCAGCGCCGGGGCCGGAACGCAGCGATCGGGGTCAGTGCCATCACGTTGGCGCCCAAAGGCAGGATCGGCCCGTGGGCGGAAAAGTTGTACGCCGTGCTGCCGGCGGGCGAAGCGACCAGGACGCCGTCGCAGATCAGCTCGTCCAACCGGATCTGGCCATTGAGCGCGATCGACAGGTGCGCCGCCTGGCGCGTCTGCCGCAGCAACGAGACCTCGTTGTAGGCGAGCGAGCCGACGCTGGCACCGGATTCGGTTTCCGCCAGCATCTCCAAGGGGCGCAGGACCGCGGGCTCGGCGGCATGGATTCGCTCGAGCAGGCCGTCAAGCGCCAGGTGGTTCATCAGGAACCCGACGGTCCCCAGCTTCATCCCATACACCGGCTTGCCGAGGCCTCCGTGGCGGTGCAGCGTCTGCAGCATGAAGCCGTCGCCACCCAGGGCAACCAGTACCTCGGCATCCTCGGGCGGCACGTCGCCATGCCGGGCGACCAGCTTGACGCAGGCGGCCTGGGCGTCGTCGGCGGTACTGGCCAGGAAGGCGATGCGGGGCGTCGCGGTCATCGGCGGCTCCGGTGTCGGTCGCAGCAGGATAACGCGGCCGCGCGACGGGCGAAAAAAAAGCGCGGCGGCGAATGATCGCCGCCGCGCCCGTGGACCGCTGGACGTCAGGCGCCGGCGCTGGCCACCTGCGCCAGCCGTCGCACCACCACCGATACCGTCGGGTAGTCGAGCGTCTTCTGGTTCTGCAGTTCGGCCAGCATTGCCTGGGTGAACCGCAGCGTGGCGTCGTCGCGCTTCAGCCAGGCATCGACGCGGTCGTCAGCCGACTTCTTGCCGCCGCCGGCGAGGATCTGCCCGACCAGCGCCCGCTGCTGGGCACCCAGCTCGTCGCGCAGGGCGCCACGTGCCAGCGCCTGCCAGCGCCCGTCGACCGGCAGCGACTCGATCTGCTCGTACAGCCACGGCAGCTGCAGCGCGGCACCCAGCCCGAAGTAGGCGCGGGCCACGTCCACCGGCGACAGCTTGCGGGCGTGGGCAATCTCGACGATGTCGCAGCCGAACTCCAGCAGCGGCAAGGCAGCGAGCTGCTCTGCGAGGGCGCCGGGTACGCCCTTGGACTTCCAGTCCTCCAGACTTGCGGCAAAGACCTCGCGCCGCACCTCCGACATGGTCTGCGGCAGAGATTCGCGCACCGCCTTCAGGCCATCGCCGTAACGCGCCATCGC
Organism: Lysobacter zhanggongensis; assembly: GCF_046638635.1. Lineage (NCBI taxonomy): Bacteria > Pseudomonadati > Pseudomonadota > Gammaproteobacteria > Lysobacterales > Lysobacteraceae > Lysobacter > Lysobacter zhanggongensis. Next base: position 48,919 of record NZ_JBJXHK010000011.1, on the reverse strand, counting down.
GGCCGTGATCTCCGGCATCGCACCCGGACGCGACAGCAGCCAGCGCGACATCGAGCGCATCAGCTGCCAGATCGTCTGCAGCGCGTCGATCTGCACCGCCTCGGCCACCTTGCCGTCGAGGGCGTCGATCTGCGCCCACAGGCCGCGTGCGTCGATCGCCTCGCGCGCGATCGTGTACGCCTCGGCCACTTCGCCGGCGCTGCGGCCGGTGTCTTCCTGCATGCGCAGGGTGAAAGTGGCCCCCATCCGGTTGACCATCGAGTTGGTCACCGCGGTGGCGATGATCTCGCGCTTCAGGCGGTGGTTCTCCATCGCCTTCGCGTACTTGGCCTGCAGCGGACCGGGGAAGTAACGCACCAGTTCCTTGGACAGGTACGGATCCTCGGGCACGTCGGAGTCGACCAGCTGCTGGAACAGCACCAACTTGCTGTAGGACAGCAGCACCGCCAGCTCCGGCCGCGTCAAGCCCTGCCCGCGCGCCTTGCGCTCGGCGATCTCGGCGTCCGACGGCAGGTACTCGATCTGGCGGTCCAGCAGCCCCTGCGACTCCAGCGTGCGGATGAAATGCTGCTTGGAGCCCAGCCGCGGCACCGACATCCGCTCCATCAGGCTGATCGCCTGGTTCTGGCGGTAGTTGTCGATCAGCACCAGCTGCTCGACTTCGTCGGTCATCGCCGCCAGCAGCTTGTTGCGCTCTGCCAGCTTCAGCTTGCCCGCCTGCACCTGCGAGTTGAGCAGGATCTTGATGTTCACCTCGTGGTCTGAGGTGTCCACGCCGGCGGAGTTGTCGATGAAGTCGGCATTCAGCAACACGCCATTGTGGGCGGCCTCGATGCGGCCCAGCTGGGTGAAGCCCAGGTTGCCGCCCTCACCCACCACCCGACAGCGCAGGTCGCGGCCGTCTACCCGCAGCGCGTTGTTGGCGCGGTCACCAACCTCGGCGTGGGTTTCGGTGCTGCCCTTGACGTAGGTGCCGATGCCGCCATTCCAGACCAGGTCCACCGGCGACTTCAGGATCGCGCTCATGAGTTCGGCCGGGCTCATCGCCGAGACCGAGTCGTCGATACCGAGCACCTCGCGCACCTGCGGGCTGATCCGGATCGACTTGGCGCTGCGCGGGAAAACGCCGCCACCCTGGCTGATCAGCGAGGCGTCGTAGTCCTCCCAACTCGAGCGCGGCAGCTTGAACAGCCGCAGGCGCTCCTTGTACGAGCGTGCGGCTTCGGGGTTGGGGTCGAGGAAGATGTGGCGGTGGTCGAACGCGGCCACCAGGCGGATGTGTTTGCTCAGCAACATGCCGTTGCCGAACACGTCGCCGGACATGTCGCCGATGCCGACCGCGGTGAAGTCCTGCTTCTGGGTGTCGTGGCCAAGCGCACGGAAGTGGCGCTTGACCGACTCCCACGCCCCCTTGGCGGTGATGCCCATGCCCTTGTGGTCATAGCCGACCGAGCCACCCGACGCGAACGCGTCGTCGAGCCAGTAACCATGCTCGCGGGCAATCGCGTTGGCGATGTCGGAGAACTTCGCCGTGCCCTTGTCGGCCGCCACCACCAGGTACGGGTCGTCCTGGTCGTGCCGGACCACGTTGGCCGGATGGACAACCTTGCCGTCCACCAGGTTGTCGGTGATGTCCAGCAGGCCGTTGATGAACATCTGGTAGCACGCCACGCCCTCGGCCTGGATCGCGTCGCGGTCACCGCTGGCCGGCGGCTTCTTGCTGATGAAGCCGCCCTTCGAGCCGACCGGCACGATCACGGTGTTCTTCACCATCTGCGCCTTCACCAGGCCCAGCACCTCGGTACGGAAGTCTTCGCGGCGGTCCGACCAACGCAGGCCGCCACGGGCGACCGGGCCGAAACGCAGGTGGATGCCCTCCACGCGCGGGCCGTAGACGTAGATCTCGCGGTACGGACGCGGCTTGGGCAGGTCCGGCACCTCGGCCGAGTCGAACTTGTAGCTGACGTAGCCCTTGTGCGTACCGTCGTCACCTTGCTGGTAGTAGCTGGTGCGCAGGGTCGCTTCGATCACGCCGATGAAGCTGCGCAGGATGCGGTCCTCGTCGAGGCTGGACACGCGGTCGAGCAGGCTCATCAGGGTGTTGCGGGTGGCCGCGATCTGCACGTCACGCTTGCCGGTGCGCGAGGCGATCACCGGCTCCAGTGCGCCCATCAGCACCTCGTCGCCGGCAACCAGCCGCGCAAACTGGCTGCGCAGGCGCTCCATGCCGGCCTTCACCTCGGCCTTGCCCTCGCGGCCGGTGGTCGGGTCGAAGCGCGCCTCGAACAGCTCGACCATCAGGCGCGCGAGCACCGGATAGCGGTTGAAGGTTTCCTCGACATAGCTCTGCGAGAACGGCACGCCCACCTGCTGCAGGTATTTGCTGTAGGCCCGCAGCATGGCGACCTGGCGCCACGACAGGCCGGCACCGAGGATCAGCCGGTTGAAGCCGTCGTTCTCGGCGTCGCCGTGCCAGATCCGGGCGAAGGCGTTCTCGAAGTCCTCGTCGACATCGGCGATGTCGGCGTCGGGGTTGCTGGTCTCGACCTCGAAGTCCTGGATGTACATCAGGTTGCTGTGGGCGTAGAGCCGGTACGGATGCTCGGAGACCACCCGGAGGCCCATGTTCTCCATCATCGGCAACGCATCCGACAGCGCGATGTCCTCGTTCTGCCGGTAGAACTTGAAGCGCAGGCCGCCGGCGCCGGGGCGCACGCGCGACAGGCTCAGCCGGAGGTCTTCCGGGCCGGTCAGGGCGGCCAGGTGCTCGACGTCGTCGGCCGCAATCGCGACGGTGACGTCCTCGATGTAACCGGCCGGCAACGCGCGGCCGAAGCCGTTGGCCAGCGCCAGGCCCTGCTGCTCGCCGTGGCGCTCGACCAGCAACTCGCGCAGGTCGTCGCGCCAGTTGCGCACGATCTCGGCCAGCTCGGCCTCGATCGCGGCGTTGTCGACCTGGATCGCCTCGCCCGACTTCGGCCGCACCAGCAGGTGCAGCTGCGCGAGCGGCGACTCGCCCAGGACCACGGTGGTGTCGACATGCTCGCCGTGCAGCACGCGCTTGAGCATCGCCTCGATGCGCAGGCGCACGTCCGTGTTGAAGCGGTCGCGCGGGATGTAGACCAGCCCCGAGAAGAACCGACCGTAGCGGTCACGGCGCAGGAACAGCTTGCTGCGCACACGCTCCTGCAGGCCGAGGATGCCGGTACTGGTGCGCAGCAGCTCGTCTCCGGTGGACTGGAACAGCTCGTCGCGCGGCAGCGTCTCCAGGATGTGGCGCAGGGCCTTGCCGCTGTGGCTGTCGGCCGGCAGGCCGGACTTCTCCATCACGTAGTTGTGGCGCTCGCGCACCAGCGGGATGTCCCACGGGCGGCGGCTGTAGGCGCTGGAGGTGTACAGGCCGAGGAAGCGGTCCTCGCGCACCGGCTTGCCGTCCTTGTCGAACGTGAGCACGCCGATGTAGTCCATGTAGCCCGGGCGGTGCACGGTGGCGCGCGCGTTGGTCTTGGTCAGGATCAGCGCGTCGACCGCGCCCGATTGCGGCATGTAGTGCGCGGCCAGCGACGACAGCGGCCGCGGCTTGCGCTCGTCAGTGCCGCTGAGCAGGCCCAGGCCGGACCCTTCGACCGCCGACAGCACCTCCTCGCCTCCCTTCTTGACGACCTCGTACTGGCGGTAGCCCAGGAAAGTGAAGTGGTTGTCCGCGGCCCAGCGCAGGAACTCCTGCGCCTCGCGGCGGCCGGCCTCGGTCACCGGCAGGCGGCGCTCGGCGATGTGCTCGGACACCTCCAGCATGCGCCCCCGCATCTCCGACCAGTCGCGCACGATCGCCCGCACGTCGGCCAGTACCGCCTCCACCGCCTTCTGCACCTTCGACATGGTCTCCGCGTCGAGGCGGTCGATCTCCAGGTGCATCAGCGACTCGGGCTCGCCCTCGCCCACCGACAAAAGCTTGCCGGCCTTGTCGCGCTTGATCGCCACCACCGGGTGGCCCAGCACATGCACACCGATGTCCTGCTCGGTCAGCGCCATGGTCACCGAGTCGACCAGGAACGGCATGTCGTCGTTGACGATCTGCAGCACCGTGTGCGGCGACTCCCAACCATGGGTGGCGCGGCTCGGGTTGAACAGGCGCGCCCGCGCGGTGCCCGGCTTGCGGGTACGGGCGAAGTCGAGGAAGTCGCTCGCCAGCGCGGCCCATCCTTCGGGCGTGTGCTTGGGCAGCTCGTCCTCACCCATGCGCTTGTAGAACGCCTGCGAGAACGCCTCGCCCTCCGCGTGCCGCGCCTTGGGCAGCCGCTTGCGGATCACGTCGATGATGGGCTTGAGCGACACCGCGTCGCTCCGGGTCGTGCTCGCGCCGGACGCTGCCGGTGCCTTCCTGCGGGCGGGGGATTTGCTCGCAACCGGCTTGGCTGCGCGTGCGGGGGCTTTGGGTTTGGTGCTCATGTGAACGGATCGTCCAAAAGAGAGGCCCACGCTTTCACGCAGGCCACGACAGGGTTCAGTGGATAGGCAGGGTCACGCCTGCGACGCGCGGGCACCCGGAATGGGCCCCCGCGCCGCGGGCGACGATCGGGATATCGCGGCGATCGCAGCCGCGCTGCACATGGCAGGCGGCGGCAAAGCGGCAACCGGGGATGGGCATCTCAGCGCAGCCCGGTCTCGTTACGGGCGATGACCAGGCGCTGGATCTCGCTGGTGCCCTCGTAGATCTCGGTGATCTTGGCGTCGCGGAAGTAGCGCTCGATCGGCATTTCCTTGGAATAGCCCATCCCGCCGTGGATCTGCAGCGCCTGGTGGGTGATCCACATCGCCGCTTCCGAGGCGGTCAGCTTGGCGATCGCGGCCTCGTTGCTGAAGCGCGCGCCGCCGTTCTCGAACTGCCCCTTCTGCCACGCCGCGCGCAGCGTAAGCAGCAGCGAGGCGTCGAGCTTGCACTTCATGTCGGCGATCTTGGCCTGGGTCATCTGGAACGCGCCGATCGGCTGGCCGAAGGCCTTGCGCTCCTTCACGTATTCCAGCGTGGCCTCGTAAGCGGCGCGTGCGATGCCGATGGCCTGGCTGGCGATGCCGATGCGGCCGGCGTCGAGCACGCTCATCGCGATCTTGAAGCCCTCGCCTTCCTGGCCGAGCACCTCGTCGGCCTTGACCACGTAGTCGTTGAACTCGATTTCGCAGGTGGCAGAGGCGCGGATGCCGAGCTTGGGCTCGGTCTTGCCGCGGCCGAACCCGTCACGCGTGGTGTCGATCAGGAAGGCGGTGATGCCGCGCGCGCCCTTGTCGGCGTCGGTCATCGCGAACAGCACGATGTACTTGGCCACCGGGCCGGAGGTGATCCAGCTCTTCTTGCCATTGACCACGAAGCTGCCGTCGTCCTGCTTCACGGCCTTGCAGCGCATCGCTGTGGCGTCGGAACCGGACTGCGGCTCGGTCAGCGCGAACGCGCCGATTTCCTTGCCCTCGGCAATTGCCCGCACGTAGAGCTGCTTCTGCTCCTCGGTACCGAACTTCAGGATGCCGTTGCAGAACAGCGAGTTGTTGACCGACACGATGGTGGAGTGCGCGGCGTCGGCGGCGGCGATCTCCACCATCGCCAGCACGTAGGAGATCGGGTCCATGCCGGCACCGCCGTACTCGGTCGGGACCTCGATGCCCATCAGGCCGTTCTCGCCGAGGGTGCGGATGTTCTCCAGCGGGAACTCACCGGTCCGGTCGTGGTGCTCGGCGCTCGGGGCGATCTTCTCCTGCGCGATGCGGCGCGCCACGTCCTGAATCATCAACTGCTCTTCGGTGAAGCGAAAATCCACGTCGGCACCTCGGTTATCGCGGAAGTTGGTCTGCAAGTCGTCGCTGCAGCCGGGCAATTGTATCCCTGCGCACCGGTTTACCGAACCCGCCGCGCTTGACCGTGGTGGGCCGGACGGACAGACTTATCGCTGTATCGCGATAGGTGCATGAACGCACCGGAGGCTTGCATGGATCTCGAAGGCTGGTCGTCACGCCTCAAGGTGTTCGCCGACGCGACCCGCGTCCGGCTGCTGGCCCTGCTGGAGCGGGAGGAGCTGACCGTCGCCGAACTGTCGGCCATCACCCGGCTGGCGCAGCCGCGTGTATCCACCCACCTGGCGCGGCTCAAGGACGCCGGGCTGGTCAGGGACCGCCGCTCAGGGGTGTCGGCGTATTACCGGTTCGACGAAGCCGCCCTCGACGGCCCCCAGCACTCACTCTGGAAGACCCTGCGCGAGGGTAGCGACGACCCGTTGCTGCGTCAGGACGCCGAGCGCGTGCCGGGCGTCCTGGCGATGCGCGCGGCCGACCAGAACTGGGCCGATTCGGTCGCCGGCGACATGGAGCGCCACTACTCCCCCGGCCGCACCTGGGAGGCCATGGCGCGCTCGGCGCTGCCGCTGCTCGAGCCCGGCGACGTGCTCGACATCGCTTCGGGCGACGGCGTGCTGGCCGAACTGCTCGCGCCCCACTCGCACCGCTACGTCTGCCTCGATTCGAGCACCAAGGTCGTGCTCGCCGCCTCCGAGCGGCTGCGCAAGCTCAAGAACGTCGAGGTGCGCGAGGGCGACATGCACGCGCTGCCGTTCGAGGACGGCCACTTCGACCTGGTGGTGCTGATGCACGCACTGACCTATGCCGACGAGCCCGCCCGCGCGGTGGCCGAAGCCGCGCGGGTGCTGCGCCCGGGTGGACGGCTGCTGCTCACCAGCCTGGCCCGCCACGAGCACCGCTCGGTGGTCGAGTCGTACGGGCACGTCAACCTGGGCTTCAGCGAGAAGCAACTGCAGAAGTTCGCCACCCGCGGCGGGTTCGAGATCCTCAGTTGCGAGACCGTTACCCGCGAGCGGCGTCCGCCGCACTTCGAGGTCATCGCGCTCATCGCCCGCAAGACCGCGGCGAGGGCCGCCCAGTGAGCGCCGGCCCCGTGGACACCCTGCCCTGGCTGGCCCCGCGGCGGGCCGAGGCCCTGCTTCAGGCCCTGGCCAAGCGCATCCTCGTAATCGATGGCGCGATGGGCACGATGATCCAGCAGCACGAGCTGGCCGAAGCCGATTACCGCGGCGAGCGTTTCGCAGAAGGCTTCGACCCCACGCATGCACCCGAGGGCCATGCGCACGGCCCCGGCTGCGGCTGCGCGCACGACCAGCGTGGCAACAACGACCTGCTCAGCCTGACGCGACCGGACATCATCCGCGCTATCCACGCCGGCTACCTGGCCGCCGGTGCCGACCTGGTCGAGACCAACACGTTCAACTCGACCACCATCTCGCTGGCCGATTACGGCCTGCAGCACCTGGCACGCGAACTCAACGAGACCGGCGCGCGGCTGGCACGCGAGGCCTGCGATGCCGCTCAAGCCGAGACGCCCGACAAGCCCCGCTTCGTCATCGGCGTGCTCGGGCCGACCAGCCGCACCGCCTCGCTCAGCCCCGACGTCAACCGGCCCGGCTTCCGCGCGATCGACTTCGACCAGCTCCGCGAGGCCTACCGCGAAGCCGCCGATGGCCTGATCGACGGGGGCGCCGACATCCTGATGGTCGAGACCGTGTTCGACACCCTCAACGCCAAGGCCGCGTTGTTCGCCATCGCCGAGGTCTTCGACGCGCGCGGCGCCCGACTTCCGGTGATGGTGTCGGGGACCATCACCGACGCGTCCGGACGTACGCTCTCGGGCCAGACCGCCGAGGCCTTCTGGTACTCGCTCCGCCACGCACGGCCGGTCGCGATCGGCCTGAACTGCGCACTCGGTGCGAAGGACCTGCGCGCACACGTCGATGTGCTCTCGCGCGTCGCCGACACCCATGTCAGTACCCACCCCAATGCCGGCCTGCCGAACGCCTTCGGCGGCTACGACGAGACCCCCGAAGACATGGCCACGGTGCTGCGCGAGTTTGCCGAAGCCGGGCTGCTCAACCTCGTCGGGGGGTGTTGCGGGACCACGCCGGCGCACATCGCCGCGATAGCCGACGCCGTCGCCGGGTTGCCTCCGCGGGCACCGCCGCAACTGGAGGAAGCCGTCGCATGACCACCGTGCTCGCCCGCCAGACCCGCCTCAGCGGCCTCGAGCCGCTGCAGATCACGCCCGAAAGCAATTTCATCAACGTCGGCGAACGCACCAACGTCACCGGCAGCGCGCAGTTCCGCAAGCTGATCAAGGACGGCCGGTTCGATGAGGCGGTCGCCGTCGCGCGGCAACAGGTCGAGAACGGCGCGCAGGTGCTTGACGTCAACATGGACGAGGGCCTGCTCGACTCCGAGAAGGCGATGGTCGACTACCTCAACCTGATCGCCGCCGAGCCCGACATCGCGCGCGTGCCGGTGATGGTGGACAGCTCCAAGTGGAGCGTGATCGAGGCTGGGCTGAAGTGCCTGCAGGGCAAGGGCATCGTCAACTCGATCTCGATGAAGGAGGGCGAGGCGGAATTCCTGCGCCAGGCACGCCTGGTCCGCCGCTATGGCGCGGCCGTGGTGGTCATGGCGTTCGACGAGGAAGGCCAGGCCGACACCGCCGAGCGCAAGGTCGAGATCTGCACGCGCGCGTACAAGCTGCTGACCACACAGGTCGGGTTCCCACCCGAGGACATCATCTTCGACCCCAACGTGTTCGCGATCGCCACCGGCATCGACGAGCACAACGACTACGGCGTGGCCTTCATCGAAGCGACCCGGGAGATCCGGCGGCGGTTCCCGCAGAGCCACGTGTCCGGCGGCGTGTCCAACGTCAGCTTCTCGTTCCGCGGCAACGAGACCGTGCGCCAGGCGATCCACACGGTGTTCCTGTACCACGCGATCCGCGCCGGCATGGACATGGGCATCGTCAATGCCGGTGCCCTGCCCCTCTACGACGACCTCGACGCCGAACTGCGCGAGGCGGTCGAGGACGTGGTGCTCAATCGCAACCCCGAGGCAACCGAGACCCTGCTGGCGCTGGCCGAGCGCTACCGCGGCAGGAAGGGCGAGAAGAAGGTCGAGGACCTGGCCTGGCGCCAGCAGCCGGTACGCGCTCGCATCAGCCACTCGCTGGTCCACGGGATCGACCAGTACATCATCGAGGACACCGAGGAGGCCCGCGCCGGGGCGTCGCGCCCGCTGGACGTGATCGAAGGCCCGCTGATGGACGGCATGAACGTGGTCGGCGACCTGTTCGGCGCCGGCAAGATGTTCCTTCCGCAGGTCGTCAAGTCGGCGCGCGTCATGAAGAAGGCCGTCGCCCACCTGCTGCCGTACATCGAGGCCGAGAAGCTGCGCACCGGCGACACCGGCAAGTCCAACGGCAAGATCGTGATGGCAACGGTCAAGGGCGATGTCCACGACATCGGCAAGAACATCGTCGGCGTGGTGCTGGCCTGCAACAACTTCGAGGTGATCGACCTCGGGGTGATGGTACCGGCGCAGAAGATCCTCGACACCGCCAAGGCGGAGAACGCCGACCTGATCGGCCTATCGGGCCTGATTACGCCGTCGCTGGAGGAAATGAGCCACGTCGCCCGCGAGATGCAGCGCCAAGGCTTCACCCTGCCGCTGCTGATCGGCGGCGCGACGACCTCACGCGCGCACACCGCACTGAAGATCGACCCGCACTACAAGTCCGCCACCATCTGGGTGAAGGACGCCTCGCGCGCGGTCGGCGTGGCGCAGTCGCTGATCAGCATCGAGCTGCGCGATGCGTTCGTCGCGGCCAATGCTTCCGACTACGCCGAGATCCGCGAGCGCCACCGCAACCGCGATGGCGGTAAGCGCCTGGTGTCGCTGGCGCACGCTCGTGGCCAGCGATTCGAGGGTGGCTGGAACGACTACGAGCCGCCGGCGCCGGCAAAGCCCGGGCTGCATGTATTCGACGACTACCCGCTGGCGGAGCTGGTCGACCTGATCGACTGGACCCCGTTCTTCCAGGCCTGGGAGCTGCACGGCCGCTACCCGGCGATCCTCACCGACGAAGTGGTGGGTCCGCAGGCGAGCGAGCTGTTCCGCGACGCCAAGGCGATGCTGCAACGCATCGTCGAGGAAAAATGGCTCACCGCACGGGCGGTGTTCGGCCTGTGGCCGGCCAACAGCCACGGAGACGATGTCGTTGCCCAGGTCGACGGCTGTCCGGTAACCCTGCACTTCCTGCGCCAGCAGGCGGACAAGCCACCCGAGCGCCCGGACTTCTGCCTGGCCGACTTCATCGCCCCGGCCGACAGCAGTCGCCAGGACTGGATCGGCGCCTTTGCGGTCACCGCCGGCATCCGGATCGAGGAGCACGTCCGGCGGTTCGAGGCCGACCACGACGACTACAACGCGATCCTGCTCAAGGCGCTGGCCGACCGGCTCGCCGAAACCATGGCCGAACGGATCCACCAGCGCGTGCGAACGGAGTTCTGGGGTTACGCGACCGACGAAACACTCGACACCGAGGCGCTGATCGAAGAAAAGTACCGCGGGATCCGCCCGGCTCCCGGCTACCCCGCATGCCCGGAGCACAGCGAGAAGGCGACGATCTTCCGCCTGCTCGATGCCGAAGCGAAGGTCGGCATCCGCCTTACCGACCACTTCGCGATGACCCCTGCCGCGGCGGTGTCGGGATACTACTTCAGCCACCCGCGCAGCCAGTACTTCGTGGTCGGCCGGGTGTCCAAGGAACAGGCGGCCGACTACGCGCGGCGCAAGGGCGTGTCACTCGCGCAGGCGGAGCGCTGGCTGGCATCCAACCTCGACTACGACCCGGACTAGGCCCGCGCCGGTCCGGGGACTACCAGACCAGGTCGTCGGGTACCTGGTACTTCGGATCCGCGTAGGGGTCGTCCGCGGCCGGTGCATCCGGGTCGACCCTGAGCGCGATCGCAGGCGGGAAGACTTCCGCCGCCTGCGCCAGCAGTTCCGCGGTCACCAGCAGGTAGCGGCCGTCCATCTGCAGCACGCCCAGTTCGCCCGCGTTGAGTGCCTTGAGCTGGTCTGCCGTCACATGGATGCGCTTGATCTTCCCGCCGTACGGGAAATGCCGGGCGATGTCGGCTTCGGCGGCATTGAGCGACTTGTCCTTTACCAGTTCCGCCAGGCGTGCACGCGCTTCCCGCCGCAGGCGGGCTTCTTCCTGCCTGGCCTTCTCGGCGGCGATGCGTTCGTCCTTCTCGCGCTGGGCGCGGATCGCGTAGGCCTTGGCAAGGTCGATCTCCTCGCGCGAGCGGGCCGGACCGGGGCCACGACGCTTGTGTCCAGCAGGTCCCTTGCCGGCGCCTGTGCGCGGCGGATCGGCGCGCTTGGCCGACGAGCCCGGCTTGCCGCCGTCCCGGCGTTCGTTCGGCTTGCCGCCGCGCCGGTTCGAATCGTTCTTGCGGGGCTCGGGCGCGGGCTTGAAGCCCAGTCCGAGCAACTGGTTGCGTAGGGAATCGGTCATTTGATGCTGTCGCCGCCGTGGAGCTGCCGGCTCTCAATAATGGGGAGGGGGTGGCTCGAGCGCCGGATCGGCCATCTGCGGCCCCGCCGCAAGGGAGGTGCGCAGTTGCCTGAGCTCCTCCAGCGCGCGCCGCAGCAACAGCGTGTTGCGGGCTTCCTCGTCGCGCGCGGCCGCCAGGGCATCGCTCAGCTCACCGAGCGCGTGTTCCTGGAAGGCCACCCGCATTTCAAGGTCGACGAGGCGCTGCTCGGTGTCACTGCTCATTGATTGCCCCGTCTGGAGTGCCCGGCAGGTCTGTGCCGGCCGGGCTTGGTGGTTATTCGGTCGGCTGCTTGACGATGTCCTGCAGCTCGACCTCGAACACCAGCACCTGGTTCGGGCCGATCGGGCCACCCGGCGTGCCCTGCTCGCCATAACCCAGCTCGCTCGGGATCCAGAACCTGTACTTGCTGCCGACCGGCATCAGCGCGATGCCCTCCTGCCAGCCCGGGACCACCTGCCGCAGTGCAAACACCGCCGGCTCGTTGCGTTCGTAGGAGCTGTCGAAGGTCTCGCCGTCCAGCAGCGTGCCCTTGTAGTGCACGCGGACCATGTCGTCGGCGGTCGGCCGCGGGCCGTCACCCTGGGTGATGACCTGGTACTGCAGGCCGGATTCGGTGGTCTCCACCCCGTCCTTGTCCTTGTTGGCGGCCAAGAACGCGTCGCCGGCTTCCTTGTTCTTCTTGGCGGCGGCCATCATCTCGGCGATGCGCTCGGCCTGGATCCGCTGCGCGAACGCCTCGCGCACCTGGTTGACCTGCTCCTCGGTCATCAGCGAGTCCTTGCCGGCCAGGCCCGATTCCAGCGCGTCGAGCAGGACTTTCGTGTCCAGCTCGTCCTTGACCTCTTCCAGCGAACGGGCCACGTCGCGGCCGATCATGTAGCTGACCTGCTCCTTCTCGGTGGGCAGGCCGTCGATCTTGACGGCACCGTCGGTCGCCGCGGCTTCTTCACCGGCCGGCTCCGCGGCTTTGTCGGCATCGCCCTGGTTGCAGGCCGACAGCCCGAGGGACATGGCGACGGCGAGGGCCAGCACGGCAGTGGCGCGGGGGAACTGGGTCATTCGGGGAACTCCTTGGAAAGGGGCGCGCCGCCTCGGCGGCGCAGCCCGTCACTTTGCGGAGACGATCATGAACGGCTCGTCGACGCGTCGCATGATGGTCGGGAACGGGTGTTACTGGACGATGGCCTGCAGTTCGACATCGAACACGAGGGTCGCATTCGGGCCGATCTTGCCGTCGCCGCCGCCCTTGGCCCCGTAGGCCAGGTCGCCGGGGATCCAGAACCGGTACTTGGCACCGACGGGCATCATGGCCACGCCTTCGGTCCAGCCGGCGATGACCTGGCCCAGCCCGAACTCGGTCGCTTCGCCGCGCGCGTAGGAACTGTCGAAGACGGTGCCGTCCAGCAGCCGACCCTCGTAGTTGACGCGCACCCGGCTGTTGGCCGTGGGACGCGGGCCGGAGCCCTGCCGCAGCACCGAGTACTGCAGCCCCGACGGCGTGGTGAAGACACCCTTGTTCTGCTTGTTGGCGGCAAGGAACTCCGCGCCCTTGGCGCGGTTGGTTTCACCCTCGGCACGCGCACGCTCCAGCATCTGGCCACGCACCCGCTCGCCGAATGCGGCGCGGGTGGCGCTCATCGCGGCCTCGTCCATCAGCAGGCCGGTACCGGCGAACGTGGCGCGGACACCCTGCAGCAGCACGGGCAACTCAAGCTCATCCTTGATCGGCACCAGCGAGCGGCCGACGTCGGCGCCGACCAGGTGGCCGACCTTCCTGCGATCCACGTCGGGCACCTTGGCATTAGCCGGTGCGCGACCGGCACGCGAGGCGATGCGCATCATCAGGGCCTCGCCCACGGCCGGCACTTCGCTCTCGGCGATCAAAGGCTCGCCACCTGCGAAGGCGTTGCGGATCGCGCTCTCGAAGGCGGCAAGGTCGATGTCCGGCCCCGCGGCCTCGATCGAACGGGCCACGTCGTGACCGACCATGTAGCTGACACGCGCACGCTCGGTGTCGAGCGCGGACGCTGCCTGGGCGTTGGCGACCGTGGGGGCGGCCGCGCCGGCGACCACGATGACGGCGGTCAACATCGCGGCCAGGCCGCGCGCGAAAACATTCATCCGGTACTGCTCCTGTCGGGGGATCGCCCAGGCGGGCGCAAGGGCGCCATTGTCGCGAGCAAGGCCGGCGGCGGCAATGCGCGCGCATGAACCGCCGTCCCCGCCACTGGCGCGTCTATGTCTTCAGTTGGGGTGCGGGTGCTTGACCTGCCGTAATCTGGTGTTATAGTCACCTACAACACCGGTCTACCAACGATCAGGAAGGTCGCCATGAACCGCAAGCTCCACAACACCTTGTTTGCCCTGACGGCCAGCGGTGCCTTGCTGGTGATGGGTCTCGTCGCCGCCGTTCCCACCGGGCCGGCCTCGGCCGCCGGCAGCTTGGCGGCCAATCCGATCGCCGCCGAGCTGAATGCGGCCGGCGCGCTGGCGACGGCCTTCGAAGCCGCCGCGGCTGAAAGCCTTGATTCCGATTCCACCACGCGCTCCACAGGGACGAAGCGCAACCGCCGGCAGACGCTTGTCATGCCGTACTTCTCATTTGTCCCGCGGGGTTGATCCCATGACCGCTATCCAGTGGAGCGACGGCGCTCCCATCTACCGCCAGCTGAAGGAGCGTGTCGTCGCGATGATGCTCGACGGCGTGCTCAAGCCCGGCGACGCCCTGCCCTCTGTGCGGCAGGTCGCTGCTGACTACCAGCTCAATCCAATCACCGTCTCGCGCGCCTACCAGGAGTTGGCGGACGAGGCTCTCGTCGAAAAACGCAGGGGTCTGGGCATGTACGTGACCGAAGAGGCCGCAAGGAAACTGCTCGTCAACGAACGCGAACGCTTCCTCACCGAGGAGTGGCCGCTGGTGCTGGAACGCATCCTGCGCCTGGGACTCAGTACCGAGGAGCTGCTCAAGGCCGCACCGGCCCAGGGAGGTGCCCGATGAACGCCGTGACCACCACCGCAACCGACACCGTGGTGCGCGCCAGCCAGCTGCGCAAGGTCTACAAGAACAAGGTCGCGCTGGACGGCACCTCGTTCGAGATCCCGGCCGGCCGGATCATCGGTCTGATCGGGCCCAACGGCGCCGGCAAGACCACCGCCCTCAAGGCGATGCTCGGGTTGATCCCGTTCGAGGGCCAGATGAGCGTGATCGGCCGCGACCCGCGCACCGAACGCGACGAGCTGATGCGCGACGTGTGCTTCATCGCCGACGTCGCCGTGCTGCCGCGCTGGATCCGTGTCTCCGAGGCGATCGAGTTCGTCGCCGGGGTCCACCCCCGCTTCGACCGCGCCCGCTGCGAGCGCTTCCTCAAAGGCACCCAGCTCAAGCCGCAGATGAAGGTCCGCGAGCTGTCCAAGGGCATGATCGTGCAGTTGCACCTGGCCCTGGTGATGGCCATCGACGCGCGCCTGTTGGTGCTCGACGAACCCACGCTCGGGCTGGACATCCTCTACCGCAAGCAGTTCTACCAGCGCCTGCTGGAGGACTACTTCGACGAGGACAAGACCATCCTCATCACCACCCACCAGGTGGAGGAGGTCGAGCACATCCTCACCGACGTGATGTTCATCCGCGACGGCAAGATCGTGCTCGACACCGAGATGGACACCCTCGGCGACCGCTTCACCGAGGTGATGGTCAACGCCGACAGTGCCGACGCCGCCCGCGCTCTCAAGCCGGTCGACGAGCGCACCCTGCCCTTCGGCAAGACCGTGATGCTGTTCGACAACATCCCGCGCGACCAGCTGTCCGGCCTGGGTGAAACCCGAACGCCCGGCCTGGCCGATCTGTTTGTCGCCACCATGAAGGGGACATACGCATGAACGCCCTCGACAACACCGTGCCTGCCGCACCGCGCGCGGCCGCGACGACCCACCCGACCCACAAGTTCAAGCTGCTGCTCAAGCGCGAGTTCTGGGAGCACAAGGGCGGCTTCTTCTGGGCCCCGGTGATTGCCGGCGGCATCTCGCTCGTGCTGACCCTGATGGCGATCATCGTCGGCCTGGTCGCAGCGCGGCGCGCCGCCGACGCCGGCCATCTCGAACTGGACGGCATCAACGTCAGCGGGCTCGACCTGGGCCAGCTCACGCAGCAGATGAGCCCGCAGGACATGGCGGAGTTCGCCAACGGCATCAACCTCAGCCTGGTGCTGGGATCGTCCTGGCCCTTCATCGTCCTGGCCTTCGTGGTCTTCTTCTACAGCCTTGGCGCGCTGTATGACGAGCGCAAGGACCGCAGCGTGCTGTTCTGGAAGTCGCTACCGCTGTCGGACACCGAGACGGTGCTGTCGAAGGTCGCAAGCGCCGTGCTGGTCGCCCCGGCCATCGCCGTGGGCGTGGCCATCCTCACCATGTTCGCCTTCATGGTGATGATCAGCGCGGTGGTCGTGATGCACGGCGGCAACGCGTGGACGCTGATCTGGGGCCCCGCCAGCCCGATGGGCATCATCGCCGGGCACCTGGCCTGGATCCCGGTGTACGCCCTGTGGGCACTGCCGACCGTCGGCTGGCTGCTGCTTTGCTCGGTGTGGGCCCGCAGCGCGCCGTTCCTCTGGGCGGTCATGGTGCCGGTGGTCGCCGGGGTGCTGGTCAGCTGGTTCAAGCTGATGGACCTGTTCAACCTGGACGCCTCGTGGTTCTGGACCAACATCGTGGGCCGCGCGCTGCTCGGCACCGTGCCGGCCATCGACCAGGTCTACCGCGACGACTTCTCCGAGTCGGTGACCAACAGCGGGCTGGAGAACCTGGTGGGCGACATGTCGTTCACCCACCAGATCGCCAGCCTGTCGATGCCCGACCTGTGGATCGGCGCCATCGCCGGCGCGGCAATGATCTTCGCGGCGATCCGGTTGCGCCGCTGGCGCGACGAAGGCTGAGCCCGGCCCACCACCTCCTCATGCACCAAGGGAATGCCATGAACACCACTCCACGCATCGCGCTCTTCACTTGCCTGGCCATTGCACCGTTCATGGCCGCCTGCAGCGCCGACGAACCAACCGCATCGCAGGCCGCGCAGGCCCAGCAGCAGGGCACGGACGCCCCCCGCACCGCCCTCGGCCGGACCGTCGAGAACGCCCTGCGGGAGGCCCGCGAGGAAATGGCCACCGGCAACATCGGCGTCGGCGGCGACATGGACATCCATGTCGGCGGCACCAACGTCACCCGCAAGTCGCCGCGCGACGCCGACGGCAATCCGCTGCCCAAGGCCGAGATCAGCCCCGCCGGCGACCTGCTGATCGATGGCCGTACGGTAGCCGTGACCGACGAACAGCGGGCGCTCCTGCTGGACTACCGCGGCCACGTGGTGGACATGATCGAGGCCGGCATGACGATCGGCGTCAAGGGTGCCGACCTGGGCATGCAGGCGGCAGGCGAGGCGCTGAAGAACGTCTTCACCGGCGGCGGCAAGGACTTCGAGCAGCGGATCGAGGCCGAGGCGGCGCTGATCGAGGCCGAGGCGATGAAGTTGTGTGACTCGCTGCCGGCGATGCTGCGCACGCAGGACCAGTTGGCCGCCTCGCTGCCAGAATTCCGCCCCTACGCGACGATGGAGGCGAGCGACGTCGAGGACTGCCGCAACGGAAGCAACGACAAGCTGCAACACGCCGGTGTCCGCGAGGACATCCGGGGCAGCATCCGCGAGGCCGTCCAGTCGGCGGTCGCCGGGAAAGCCCCCGCTGCGGATGACACGGAGGCCGAGCTCGACGCGGCCGCGGCCGCCGAGGCCGCTTCGCAATAAGCCCGGGTCAGCCCTGGATCCCGCCGCGGGTCAGCGCGGCGGGGTCAAGCAGGCGGCGCAGTTCCTTCGCCGGCATTCCGGTCGCTTCCACCGCCACCTCAAGCACGGGCCTGCCCTCGCGGTAGGCCTGTTTCGCGATTGCGGCCGCCTTCTCGTAGCCGATCACCGGGTTCAGCGCGGTCACCAGGATCGGGTTGCGGTCCAGCGCCTCGGCGACCTTGTCGCGGCGCACCACCAGCCCGTCGATGGTGGTGTCGGCCAGCAGCCGCATGACGTTTGCCAACAGGCGGATCGAGTCGAGCAGGTTGGCCGCTATC
The DNA here is from genome assembly GCF_046638635.1 of Lysobacter zhanggongensis. NCBI lineage: Bacteria > Pseudomonadati > Pseudomonadota > Gammaproteobacteria > Lysobacterales > Lysobacteraceae > Lysobacter > Lysobacter zhanggongensis. The sequence continues at coordinate 31,376 of NZ_JBJXHK010000011.1, read as the reverse complement.
AGCGGCAGCATCACGTTGAGCTGGAAATTGCCGCTCTGCCCCGCCACGGTGATCGCGGTGTGGTGGCCGATCACCTGCGCGCAGACCATACACGCGGCTTCCGGTACCACCGGGTTGACCTTGCCCGGCATGATCGAGCTGCCCGGCTGTAGGGCCGGCAGTTCGACCTCACCCAGCCCCGCAAGCGGCCCCGAGTTCATCCAGCGCAGATCGTTGGCGATCTTCATCAGCGCCACCGCCAGCGCGTTGAGCTGGCCCGACAGTTCGACCGCGTCGTCCTGGGAGGCAAGGCCCTCAAACTTGTTGTCGGCCGACTCGAAGCGCGTACCCGCCAGCCGGGACAAGGCCCGGGCCATCGCGGTGCCGAATCGCGGGTCGGCGTTGATGCCGGTTCCGATTGCGGTCCCGCCGATCGGCAGGCGCCGCAGCCTCTTCAACGCGTCTTCGATGCGCGCCTGTCCGGAAGCCAGCTGCGCCGACCAGGTGCCCAGCTCCTGGCCGAAGGTCAACGGCATGGCATCCATCAAGTGGGTGCGCCCGGTCTTGGCGACCTTGCCGAGCGCGCGACCGCGGCGGTCGATGGTCCGGCGCAGGTGGCGGACCGCCGGCAGGAGGTCTTCGGTAACGGCCAGCTGGGCGGCGACGCGCAGCGCGGTGGGGATCACGTCGTTGGAGCTCTGGCCCAGGTTGACGTCGTCATTGGGGTGCACGGCCCTGCCCCGCACGCCGCGCGAGGCGAGCGTCGCGATGACCTCGTTGGCATTCATGTTGCTGGAGGTGCCCGACCCGGTCTGGAAAACGTCGACCGGGAACTGGCTGTCATGGTCGCCGGCCGCCACCGCGCGCGCGGCCTTGCCGATGGCCTTCGCGCGGTTCGCGGGGAGCAGCCCTAGCCCACCGTTGACCTCGGCGGCCGCGGCCTTGACCAGTCCCAGCGCACGGATGAAGCCACGCGGCATCGGCTGGCCGGAGATCGGGAAGTTTTCCACCGCGCGCTGCGTCTGCGCTCCCCACAACGCTTCGGCGGGCACCTGCAACTCGCCCATGCTGTCGTGCTCGATGCGGTAATCCTGGCTTGCCATCGTCGTCCTCCTCGGGTCGTCCCGAGCATACGCGCGGGGTGTAAAGGCGCAGCAGCCGCGGGGTCGCTGTCGCCGCCCCGCGCTAGAATGCGCGACTGTCCACACGTGCCGCCTCCCCCATGCCCGCCAACGTCGAAACCCAGCTGCTCGCCCTTTCCCCGCTCGACGGCCGCTATGCCGGAAAGGTCGATGCACTGCGCCCGGTCTTCTCGGAGTACGGGCTGATCCGGGCGCGGGTCCGGGTCGAGATCGAATGGCTGCTGGCGCTCGCGGCCGAACCCGCGATCGTCGAGCTCAAACCCTTCTCCGATGCGGCCGTCGCACGCCTGCGCGCGCTGGCCGACGGGTTCTCGGTGGCGGACGCGGCGCGGGTCAAGGAGATCGAGCGCACCACCAACCACGACGTCAAGGCGGTGGAGTACCTGATCAAGGAGCGTCTCAAGGACGACGCAGGCGTGCTGTCCGGCGAGCTCGGCCCGGCGCTGGAGTTCGTGCACTTTGCCTGCACGTCCGAGGACATCAACAACCTGTCGTATTCGCTGATGCTGGCGGAGGCGCGGGAGTCGGTGATGCTGCCGAAGCTGGACGCGCTGATCGACACGCTGCGCGCGATGGCGCACGAGCACGCCGCCCTGCCGATGCTCTCGCGCACGCACGGCCAGACCGCCTCGCCCACCACCGTCGGCAAGGAGCTGGCGAACGTGGTCGCCCGCCTGCGCCGCCAGCGCGAGACGCTGGCCGCCGCGCCGATGCCGGGCAAGATCAACGGCGCGGTCGGCAATTACAACGCCCATCTCGCGGCCTACCCCGACCTGGACTGGCATGCCTTCGCCGAACGCTTCGTCCGGTCGCTGGGCCTGGACTGGCAGCCGTACACGACCCAGATCGAGCCGCACGACGGCATCGCCGAGGTCTGCGATGCACAGCGCCGGATCGACACCGTCTGCATCGACCTGTGCCGTGACATCTGGGGCTATATCTCGCTGGGGTACTTCAAGCAGGCCGTGAAGGCGGGCGAAGTCGGCAGCTCGACGATGCCGCACAAGGTCAACCCGATCGACTTCGAGAACGCCGAGGGCAACTTCGGCATCGCCAACGCGCTGTTCGAGCATTTCGCCGCCAAGCTCCCGGTCAGCCGTTGGCAGCGCGACCTCACCGATTCCACCGTGCTGCGGGCGCTGGGCACTGCGTTCGGCCATGCGCTGATCGGCTTCGACGCGCTGATGCGCGGCCTGGGCAAGCTGTCGACCAATCCCGAGCGCCTGGCGGCCGACCTCGACGCATCGTGGGAAGTGCTGGCCGAGGCCGTGCAGACGGTCATGCGCCGCCACGGCCTCCCCAACCCCTACGAACAGCTCAAGGCACTGACCCGCGGCCACGGCATCAACGAAGCCTCGATGCGCGAGTTCATCGGCGGCCTCGACCTCCCCGGCGACGCAAAGCAGCGCCTGCTCGACATGACCCCGGCNACCCGCGGCCACGGCATCAACGAAGCCTCGATGCGCGAGTTCATCGGCGGCCTCGACCTCCCCGGCGACGCAAAGCAGCGCCTGCTCGACATGACCCCGGCCAGCTACACCGGCCGCGCCGAACAGCTCGCCCGGGAGGCCTGAGATGGCCGCGCGCGCGCGACGGGCGCCGTCGAAGGCGCGTCCCACGGCCGGCCCGGCGTTCGAGGTCGACGGCTCCGCCCTTCCCCCGCTGGGCATGCCGCCGGAGGAGTTCCTGCGTGACTACTGGCAGAAGCGGCCGCTGCTGATCCGCAATGCGTTCCCGGGGTTCGAGTCGCCGATCCAGCCCGAGGACCTGGCCGGCCTCGCCTGCGAGGAGGCCGCGTTGTCGCGGATCGTCGCGCACGATGCCGCCGATGACCGCTGGATGCTGCGCCACGGTCCGTTCCCCGAAGAGATGTTCCCGGACATGCCCGACCACGACTGGACCCTGCTGGTCCAGGACGTGGACAAATGGGATGCCGACATCGCCGCGCTGGTCGAGCACTTCGGGTTTCTGCCACGCTGGCGCATCGACGACGTGATGGTGTCCTTCGCCGCGCCGGGCGGCTCGGTCGGCGCCCATGTGGACCAGTACGACGTGTTCCTGCTGCAGGCCCAGGGCCAGCGCCGCTGGCAGATCGACGCCAGCGTGGCGCTGGGCAAGCCGGCCCCGCCGCTGGACTTCCGCCCCGACGTCGACCTGCGCCTGCTGCAGCGCTTCTCGCCCACGCACGAGTGGGTGCTCGGTCCCGGCGACATGCTGTACCTGCCCCCGGGCGTGCCCCACCACGGCGTCGCGGTCGACGCCTGCCTGACGTTCTCGCTGGGCATGCGCGCCCCCTCCGCCGCCGAGCTGCTCGGTGACTTCGTCGACACGCTGGCGGCGGAGGCCGACGACGCGCTGCGTTACAGGGATGCCGACCTTGCGCCGGCGAAGAGCCCGGGCGAGATCGACGCTGCCGCAATGGAGCGCGTGGTCGAGGCACTCAACCTGCTGCGGATGAATGACCCGGACCGCCTTGGCGACTGGTTCGGACGCTTCATCACCGTCTACCGCAGCGGCGGACAGGTCGCGCCCGGCGACGACCCGCGGTCGCGGATCGAGGTCGAATGGGACCTGCAGCACGGCGCAAGCCTGCGCAGGCATCCGTTCTCGCGCATGGCTTGGCGCAAGGCACGGCGAGGCGCGCGACTCTACGTCAACGGTGTAGAGCACCCGCTGCCGGCACGCGACGCCGCCCGCATAGCCGACAACGCGGTGTTGGACGGGCGGCTCTATGCGAGCCTGTCCGAAGCAGGCCGCGACCGGGTGATCGAGTTGATGCAGGAAGGCCATTACCAGCTCGACCTGGGCGACGACGCGCAATGACCGCCCCTGCCTTCACCGTCCGGGCGGTTGACTACGAAGCGGGTCTGCCGGCGCTGCGCCACGTGCGCGAGACCGTGTTCGTGCAGGAACAGGGCGTGCCGCTGGCGCTGGAGTGGGACGAGCTGGACCCGCTCTGCCACCACGTCGTCGCGGTGGACGCCGACGGAAACCCGGTCGGCACCGGCCGGCTGACTCCGAACCACACCATCGGCCGGATGGCCGTGCTGTCGGACTGGCGCGGCCGCGGCGTCGGCGACGCACTGCTGTCGGCCCTGGTCGACCAGGCCCGACAGCGGGGCTGGCGCGAGCTGTCGCTGCACGCCCAGGTAACCGCGCTGGGGTTTTACGCCCGGCACGGCTTCCTGCCGGTGGACGAGCGGTTCGTCGAAGCCGGGATCGAGCACCAGTCGATGCGGACCCTTGTCGACGCCGACAACCCGGTCGGGTCACGCGAGGCGGCGGTCGCGGCAGCGCTTGGCGTGATCGCCGGTGCTCGGCGCCAGTTGGACCTCTACAGTCGCGACCTCGACCCCGGCCTGTTCGACGTTCCCGAGGTGGTGGCCGCGATGAGGCGTCTGGCCACGAGCGGAGCCGAGATCCGCATCCTGTTGCAGGACCCCGGCGAGCCGCGGCGCAAGCTCGCGCCGCTGGTAAACCTCGGCCAGCGCCTGCCCACCGCCTTCGCGTTCCGCGCGATCGAGGAACCCACCGACCGGATCTACCCGTCCGCCTACGTGGTCAATGACCGCGGCGGGTTCTATTTCCGCCCGCTGGGCCATCGCTTCGAAGGCGAGACCCGCCTCGATGCCGGGGGCCGCGCCCGCCAGCTGCGCAATGCGTTCGACCCGGTCTGGGAGCGGGCACGACCCTGCACCGAACTGCGCGCCTTGCAGATCTGAGTATTTCAACGTGCCCCTTACGGCGCGTCGATGAACCCGACCGAACCGCGGAGCGCACGTTTCCGGAAACACTCCGTTCCGGCCGGCTTTACCACCCGGAAACGCTGGCCCGCGGGCTATAATTCCGGATCTTGAGCGCCTGAACAGCGGTCCAGCGACGCAATCAGGCGATTCCGCCTTCCCCACTCGAGTATTCCGTTGCCATTGTGGACAGTCTCCTGAAGCAGTTCTCCCAGTCTTCGCAGCTCGGCGCGAACGCGGCCTACATCGAAGACCTGTATGAGCAGTATCTGGTCGCGCCCGAGAGCGTGGGTCCGAAATGGCAGGCATATTTCGACACCTTCAAGGGTCGCGAGTCCGGTGACGTCCCCCATTCGGCGGTGATCCATTCCATCGCCGGCGCCGCAAGGCGCGGACAGGCGACGGCGGGAACCGGCGGTGGCGACGCCCGCGAACGCGCGGTCGGCAAGCTGATTACCGCCTACCGTTCGCGCGGTCACCTGGGTGCCAACCTGGATCCGCTCGGCCTGCTCGAGGCGCCCGATGCGCCCGACCTGGACCTCGGCTTCCACGGCCTGTCCGGCGGCGACCTGGGTGCGGAGTTCAGCACCGGCGGCGTTGCCGGCCATGAGCGCATGAAGCTGGGCGACCTGCTGGCGCGGCTGAAGGCGACCTACACCGGCTCGATCGGCGCGGAGTTCATGCACATCACCGACGCCGGCCAGCGTCGCTGGATCTACGAGCGCCTGGAAAAGGCCGGCGGCAACTACGGCCGCAGCGCGGATCAGAAGAAGCGCATCCTCGAGCGCCTGACCGCGGCGGAAGGCCTGGAGCGCTACCTCGGCACCAAGTACGTTGGCCAGAAGCGTTTCTCGCTGGAAGGCGGCGACGCACTGATCCCGCTGATGGATACCACCATCCAGCGCGCCGGCCGGCAGGGCATCCAGGACGTGGTCATCGGCATGGCCCACCGCGGCCGCCTCAACGTGCTGGTCAACACCCTCGGCAAGCCGCCGCGGCAGCTGTTCGACGAGTTCGAGGGCAAGTTCGAGCACGTCCACCACGACGTCGCCCACACCGGCGACGTGAAGTACCACATGGGCTTCTCGGCCGACATCGCCACCGACGGCGGCCCGGTCCACCTGGCCCTCGCCTTCAACCCGTCCCACCTCGAGATCGTCGACCCGGTTGTCGCCGGCTCGGTGCGTTCGCGCCAGACACGGCGCGGCGAGAAGGGGCGCGGCCAGGTGCTGCCGATCCTGATGCACGGCGACGCCGCGTTCGCCGGACAGGGCGTGGTGATGGAGCTGCTGCAGATGTCGCAGGCACGCGGCTTCTCGGTGGGCGGCACCGTACACATCGTCATCAACAACCAGGTCGGCTTCACCACCAGCGAGCGCCAGGACGCCCGTTCCACGCTGTACTGCACCGATGTCGCCAAGATGGTCGGTGCGCCCGTGCTGCACGTGAACGGTGACGATCCGGAGGCCGTGGTCTTCTGCGCCGAGCTGGCGCTGGACTTCCGCAACGAGTTCGGCAAGGACGTGGTCATCGACCTGGTCTGCTATCGCCGCCACGGCCACAACGAGGCCGACGAGCCGGCCGCGACCCAGCCGCTGATGTACCAGGTCATCCGCAAGCACAAGACGCCGCGCGACCTCTACGCGCAGCGCCTGGTCGCCGAGGGCACGCTGGGCGACGACGATGTCAAGGCACTGGCCGACGCATACCGCGACAAGCTCGACGAGGGCGTCGTCACCACCGAGCTGGCTGACAGCCGCGATGACGAGTTCACCATCGACTGGTCGAAGTACCTGACCGGCAAGCTGTCGGACCCCGTCGACACCACCTTCGACCGAGCGGCGCTGGACGGCCTCGCGACTGCGATCAATGCGATCCCCGACGAGGTCAAGCTGCACGCCCGCGTCGCCAAGATCTACGAGGACCGCCGCCGCATGGCCGCCGGTGAGCAGGCCGGTGACTGGGGCTTCGCCGAGAACCTGGCGTACGCCACGCTGCTCAGCGAAGGCTACAAGTTGCGCCTGGTGGGCCAGGACAGCGGCCGCGGCACCTTCTTCCACCGCCACGCGATCCTGCACGACCAGGCCACCGACGATTACCACCTGCCGCTGCGCCAGTTGGTCAAGAACCCGACCGACCTGACGATCATCGACTCGCTGCTGAGCGAGGAGGCGGTGATGGCGTTCGAGTACGGCTATTCGACCGCCGATCCGATGACGCTCGACATCTGGGAAGCCCAGTTCGGCGACTTCGCCAACGGCGCACAGGTGGTGATCGACCAGTTCCTGTCCTCCGGCGAAGCCAAGTGGGGCCGCCTGTGCGGGCTGGCGCTGTTCCTCCCGCACGGTTACGAGGGCCAAGGCCCGGAACACAGTTCGGCGCGCCTCGAGCGCTTCCTGCAGCTGTGTGCGCTCGACAACATGATGGTCTGCGTGCCCACCACCCCGGCGCAGGCGTACCACATGATCCGCCGGCAGATGCGCATGCCCACCCGCAAGCCGCTGGTGGTGATGACGCCCAAGTCGCTGCTGCGCCACAAGCTGGCGGTGTCCAGCATGGACGAGCTCGCCACCGGCAGCTTCCAGAAGCTGATTCCCGATGCCCGCGCCGACGCCAAGAAGGTCAAGCGCGTGGTGCTGTGTTCGGGCAAGGTCTATTACGACCTGCTCGAGGACATGGAAAAACGCGGTGCCGATGACGTCGCCGTCCTGCGCGTGGAGCAGCTCTACCCGTTCCCGCGCGAGGAACTGGCGGCCGAGCTCGGCGGCTTCGGCAAGGCCGCCGACGTGGTCTGGTGCCAGGAAGAGCCGCAGAACCAGGGGGCGTGGTACCAGATCCGCCACCACCTGACCGCCTGCCTCGGCCCGAAGCAGTCGCTGCACTACGCCGGCCGGCTGCGTTCGCCGTCCCCGGCCGCCGGCCACTTCGCCGACCACGTCGCCGAACAGACCAAGCTGGTCGCCGACGCGCTGGTCAACCCGGTCCAGGGCGAGAACTGCCCCGAGTGACCGGCCACAACGCCCTTCGCCTTCCCCTTAACACGCCATCCAGGATGTCAGCCCCATGAGCACCGAGATCAAAGTTCCGGTCCTGCCCGAATCCGTTTCCGACGCCACCATCGCCACGTGGCACAAGAAGCCCGGCGACGCGGTCAGCCGGGACGAGAACCTGGTCGACCTCGAAACCGACAAGGTCGTGCTCGAGGTGCCCTCGCCGGTCGACGGCGTGCTCAAGGAGATCAAGTTCGACTCCGGCGCCACCGTGACCAGCGACCAGGTGCTGGCCATCGTCGAGGCGGGCGCCGCCGCCGCGAAGCAGGACGACTCCAAGGCGAAGTCCGACGCCAAGGCCGATCGGAAGAACGACGAGGCCGCCACCGCCGAAGCCAAGCCGGTCCAGGCCAAGGCAGAAGCCGCCAAGCCGGCGTCGAAGTCGGCCGCCGGCAACGACCTGCCTCCGGGAGCGCGCTTCACCGCCGCGAAGGAAGGCATCGATCCGTCGCAGGTCGAAGGCACCGGCCGTCGCGGCGCGGTCACCAAGGAGGACCTGCTGAACTACGCCAAGAATGCCGGCGTGGGCAAGGCCAGCGGCAACCGCGCCGAGGAGCGCGTGCCGATGACCCGGATGCGCGCCCGCATCGCCGAGCGCCTGATGCTGTCCAAGAATTCGACCGCGATGCTGACCTCCTCCAACGAGGTCAACATGAAGGCCGTCATGGACATGCGCAAGGCGCAGGGCGAGGCGTTCAAGAACGCCTACGGCATCAAGCTCGGCTTCATGAGCTTCTTCGTCAAGGCGGCCGCAAACGCGCTGCAGCGCTACCCGCTGGTCAATGCCTCGGTCGACGGCAACGACATCGTCTACCACGGCTATTCCGACATCTCCATCGCCGTCTCGACCGACAAGGGCCTGGTCACGCCGGTCCTGCGCAACGCCGAGTCGATGGGCTTCGCCGAGGTCGAGCAGGCCATCGACGGCTACGCCAAGGCCGCGCGCGAAGGTGGCCTGAAGCTGGAGGACCTGCAGGGCGGCACCTTCACGATCACCAACGGTGGCACCTTCGGCTCGCTGTTCTCGACCCCGATCATCAACCCGCCGCAGTCGGCCATCCTGGGCATGCATGCCATCAAGGAGCGCGCGATCGTCGAGAACGGCCAGGTGATCGCCGCGCCGATGATGTACATCGCGCTCAGCTACGACCACCGCATCATCGACGGCAAGGACGCTGTGCTGTTCCTGGTCGACATCAAGAACCAGCTCGAAAACCCGCACCGCATGCTGCTGGGCATGTAATTGCCCGCGCAAGCCCCGCCACGCGCGGGGCTTTTCGCAACGAGCCACAAGGATCATTGAAATGAGCGAACAGCAGAACTTCGACGTCGTCGTGATCGGTGCCGGCCCGGCCGGCTACCACGCGGCGATCCGCGCCGCCCAGCTGGGCCTGAAAACCGCGTGCATCGATGCCGCGCTCGGCAAGGACGGCAAGCCCGCCCTCGGCGGCACCTGCCTGCGCGTGGGTTGCATCCCGTCCAAGGCGCTGCTCGACTCCTCGCGCCAGTTCTGGAACATGGGCCACCTGTTCGGCGACCACGGCATCAGCTTCAAGGACGCCAAGATGGACGTCGGCCAGATGGTTGGCCGCAAGGACAAGATCGTCAAGCAGTTCACCGGCGGCATCGCGATGCTGTTCAAGGCGAACAAGGTCAGCGCGTTCTACGGCTTCGGCACCCTGCACAGGGGCAACGTGGTCAAGGTCAAGCAGCACGACGGCAGCGAAGTCGAACTCAAGGGCACCAACGTCGTCATCGCCGCCGGTTCGGACTCCATCGAGCTGCCGTTCGCCAGGTTCGACGGCGACACCATCGTCGACAACGTCGGCGCGCTGGACTTCACCGAGGTGCCCAAGCGCCTGGGCGTGATCGGCGCCGGCGTGATCGGCCTGGAGCTGGGCAGCGTGTGGAAGCGGCTGGGCGCCGAGGTGACGATCCTCGAGGCGATGCCCGACTTCCTCGCCGCGGCCGATGCCGAGGTCGCCAAGACCGCGGCGCGCGAGTTCAAGAAGCAGGGCCTGGAAATCAAGCTCGGCGCCAAGGTCTCCAAGGCCGAGGTCAAAGGCAAGGGCAAGTCGAAGGAAGTGCATCTGACCTACACCGACGACAAGGGCGAGCAGTCGATCGTGGTCGACAAGCTGCTGGTCGCGGTAGGCCGCAAGGCCGCCAGCAAGGGCCTGCTGGCCGAGGGCACCGGGGTCAAGCTGGACGACCGCGGCCGCATCGAGGTCGACGAGCATTGCCACACCGGCGTTGATGGCGTCTGGGCGGTGGGTGACTGCGTGCGCGGCCCGATGCTGGCGCACAAGGGCTTCGAGGAAGGCATCGCGGTCGCCGAACTGATCGCCGGCCTGCCGGGCCACGTCAACCTCGACACCATCCCGTGGGTCGTCTACACCGAGCCGGAGATCGCCTGGGTCGGCAAGACCGAGCAGCAGCTCAAGGACGAAGGTACCCCGTACAAGACCGGCAGCTTCCCGTTCGCGGCGATCGGCCGTGCGGTGGCGATGGGCGAGCCGGCCGGCTTCGTCAAGGTGATCGCGCACGAGGAAACCGACCGCGTGCTGGGCATGCACCTGGTAGGCGTCGGCGTATCCGAGCTGGTCCACGAAGGCGTGCTGACCATGGAGTTCAATGGCTCGTCGGACGACCTCGCCCGCATCTGCCACGCCCACCCGACCCTGTCGGAGGCGATCCACGATGCAGCGATGGCCGTCAGCAAGCGCGCCATCCACAAGGCGAACTGATCGCCTGAAACCAGCGTTGTTTGCGGCCGCTCCGGTGCGTCGTGTCTCGACGCGCGCACCGGAAGCCTGGATGACAACACGGGCAATAGATCACAACCCGGCCTGGACAGTGGCGATGCCGCTCGCGAGCGTGCTCGTGCTCGTCCTGTCCTGGCTGATGCCAGCGACGCCCGGCCTCGTGCCGCTGCTTGTCATCGGCCTGGGTGGCAGCGTCATCGCGTCCGTCCACCACGCCGAGGTCATCGCCCACCGGGTAGGCGAACCGTTCGGCACGCTGGTCCTCGCGCTGGCGGTAACGGTCATCGAGGTCGCGCTGATCGTCTCGATGATGCTCTCCGGCGGCGAGGCCACCAGCGCCCTCGCCCGGGACACCGTATTCGCCGCGGTCATGATCATCCTCAACGGCATCATCGGCCTCAGCCTGCTGGCAGGCGGGCGCCGCCACCACGAACAGGGTTTCGGGGTGAAGGGCGTGACGGCGGGCCTGGCGACGCTGACGGTCATCGTGATGTTCACCCTGGTGTTGCCCAACTACGCCACCAGCCGGACCGGACCGGCCTTCACCTCCAGCCAGCTGATCTTCATCGCGGTGGTGACGCTCGTGCTGTTTGGCGGCTACACCTTCATCCAGACGGTTCGCCACCGCGACTACTTCCTTCCGCACGACGAAGATAGCGAGGACAACCCGCGCGAGCACGCCGAGCCGCCCACCAGCCGCGAGGCCCTGGCGAGCCTGGGCATGCTGCTGGTGGCGCTGGTGGCCGTGGTACTGAGCGCGAAAGGCATCTCGCCGTCGATTGAATACCTGCTGGACGTCGTGGGCGCGCCCGCGGCGACGCTCGGCATCCTCATCGCCGGCATCGTCCTGCTGCCCGAGGGCGTGGCGGCGGTGCGCGCGGCGATCCACAACCGCCTGCAGACCAGCCTCAACCTTGCCATCGGATCCGCCATAGCCAGCATCGGGCTCACGGTGCCGACCGTGGCGGTCCTGTCGCTGGTGATGGGGTGGCCGCTCGCGCTCGGCCTGGATGACAAGTCCACCCTGCTGCTGGTGGTGACCCTGTTCGTCGCGTCGCTCTCGCTGCGCACAGGACGAACCAACATCCTGCTGGGGTTGGTGCACATCGTGATGTTCGCCGCCTACCTCTTCCTCAGCTTCGTTCCCTGAGTCAGCCCATGCGTTCGATCTGCGTCTACTGCGGTTCCAACAACGGCGCCCGCCCGGTCTACGCCGAGCACGCCGCGGCGCTTGGCACGCGCCTCGCGGCCGATGGCGTGGCCGTCGTCTACGGCGGCGGCAACGTCGGGCTGATGGGCGTCGTGGCCGACGCGGCGCTTGCCGCCGGCGGCGAGGTCATCGGCGTGATCCCCGAGCAGCTCATGGGCTGGGAAGTGGCCCACACCGGGCTGACGCGGCTCGAGGTGGTCGCCAACATGCACCAGCGCAAGGCGCGCATGTTCGACCTGTCCGACGGCTTCGTCGCGCTGCCCGGCGGCTTCGGGACGCTCGACGAGATGTTCGAGATGCTCACCTGGCGCCAGCTCGGCATCGGCGACAAGCCGTGCGCCTTCCTCGACGTGGACGGCTTCTTCGAGCCGCTCGTGGCGATGATGGACCGCATGGTCGACGAGCGCTTCCTGCATCCCGACCAGCGCCGCGATCTCTGGCACGGCCGTGACCTGTCGGCGATGCTCGACTGGATGAATGCGTATCGGCCGGCCCGCGCCGACAAGTGGCTGGACGAGAAGCGGCGCAGCGCCCTGCGCTGACTCGCAACCTGTCCGCGGCAGGCCCGCGCGACGGGTTTGTCGCACAATGGAGCGTCCCCGCAACGGTGCCGCGCCGCATGTCCACCCCCGCCCGCTTCAACGCCTTCCGGATCCACAACGACTCCAGCCGGCCTGACGGCTATCGCAGCGGCATCGAGCAGGTTTCGCTCGATGACCTGTCGCCGGGCGAGGTCGTGATCAAGACCGCCTGGTCGTCGGTCAACTTCAAGGACGCGCTGGCGGGCACGGGTGAGGGCAAGATCCTGCGGCGTTTCCCGCTGGTCGGTGGCATCGACGTGGCCGGCCACGTGGTGGCCTCGACCGACCCGGCCTTCCGCGAGGGTGATCCGGTCGTCGTCACGGGTTGCGGGCTGAGCGAGACACGCGATGGTGGCTATGCCGAGTACGCCCGGCTGGAAGCACGCTGGGCGATACCGCTACCGGCCGGGCTCGACCTGCGCGAGAGCATGGTGATCGGCACTGCGGGCTTCACCGCGGCGCTCGCCCTGTACCGCATGCGCGACAACCGCCAGGTACCCGAGATGGGTCCGCTCGCGGTGACCGGCGCCAGCGGCGGCGTGGGCTCGCTCGCGGTCGACATCTTCAGCCGCGCCGGCTTCGAAGTGCATGCGGTCAGCGGCAAGGCGACCCAGCACGACTATCTGAAGTCGATCGGCGCCACCGAAGTGCTCGGCCGCGACGCCCTCGCCACCGGCCGGCCGATGGAGTCGGCCCGGTTCGGCGGCGGGCTGGACAACGTCGGCGGGCCGATGCTGTCGAGCCTGCTGGCGCAGACCGCACCCTACGGCAACGTCGCCAGTGCGGGACTGGCCGCGTCGCCGGCGCTGGATGCGACCGTGATGCCCTTCATCATCCGTGGCGTTTCGCTGCTCGGCGTGGCCTCGGCGGGTACCGCGCGTGACATCCGCGAAGCGGTCTGGGCGCACCTGGCAAGCGACTGGAAGCCGCGCCACCTGGACCGGATCTGCACGCGCGAAGCCACGCTGGAGGAACTGCCGGGCGTCTTTTCAACCATGTTGGGCGGCGGCTCGCTCGGCCGGACGGTGGTGCGCATGTAGGCCGTTGCGGGCGCGGCCGTTTGCGGCATCGCCGCGCCTCGCTACAATCGCCCCGTTCAACCGGGGAAACAACATGGCGCGCATTCTGATCGTCGACGACTCGCCGTCGCAGCTGATGGGCATTCGCCGCATCGTCGAGAAGCTGGGACATGAGGCCGTGACGGCCGAGGATGGCGCCGCCGGCGTCGAAGCCGCCAAGCGCGAGCTGCCGGACCTGGTCCTGATGGACGTGGTGATGCCCAACCTCAACGGCTTCCAGGCCACCCGGTCGATCTGCCGCGAGGAGACCACGCGACATATCCCGGTGGTGCTGGTGACCACCAAGGACCAGGACACCGACCGGGTCTGGGGCATGCGCCAGGGCGCGAAGGCCTACATCACCAAGCCCTTCAACGAGGACGAGCTGGCCGAAGTCATCGGCCAGCTGCTGCCCGGCTGATCCTCAGGCGCGGCGCCAGTCGCTGCCGAAAGCGTCGCGCAGGGTCTCGTAGGCGGCCGTCTGCTCGTCGCTGCCCGGCGTCGGTGCCAGCACCTCGAGTTCGACGATCTGGTCACCATCGGCGGGTTTGCCCGGCAGTCCGCGACCTCGCAGGCGCAGCTTCCGCCCGGCCTCGGAACGCGGGGGAATCTTCAGTTCGACCGCCCCGCCCAGCGTCGGCACGCTGATCGTCGCACCCAGCGCGGCCTCCCACGGTGCCACCGGCAACACGTGGATGATGTTGCGGCCGTCCACCTCGAACTGCGGGTGCGCGGCGTACTCGACCTCCAGTAGCAGGTCGCCACCATTGCCACCCTGCCCGCCCAGCCGGATCGCCTGCCCTTCGCGGATGCCCTTCGGGACGCGCACATCCAGGGTCCGGCCGTTGATGCCGATCCGCACGCTGTCGCCGGAATGCACCGCTTCCAGCGGCACCGCGAGCTTGGCGCGGGTGTCGGCGCGGGGCCGCGCGCCACCACCGAAGCCCGGCTGCGGCCCACCGGGCCCACCCCGCCCGCGGCCGAACAGGCTCTCGAAGAAATCACTGAAGCCTCCGCCGGCCCCACCCCCGGCGAAGATCTCCTCGAAGTCGACACCCCCGGGCGCGCCGCCAAAACCACCCGGAGGCGGCTGGACGTCGTCGCCGGGACGATAGCCGCGGGCACGCAGCTGGTCGTAGGCAGCGCGTTTCTGCGGGTCGCGCAGCGCCTCGTAGGCCTCGTTGATGGCCTTGAAGCGCTCCTCGGCGTCGGACTCCTTGCTGACGTCGGGGTGGAACTTGCGCGCCAGCCGGCGATAGGCGGTCTTGATCTCGGCCTCGCCCGCGCTGGGCTCCAGCCCGAGGATGTCGTAGTAGTCCTTGAACTGCATCTGTTGCTCCGGTGGTGGGCAGGCGCACACGGGGCGCCAGTCAGGCACATGCCCTGTCGACACAGGGTATGCATGGACGGGCGCGACGCAAGGTGCGATGCATCGCGCACTGCCACCGGCATCATCTGATCGCGCCTACACTTCGCTTTCCCCTCAGGAGAACCCCATGACCATCAAGGTTGGCGACCACCTTCCCGAAGTCCCCCTGCAGCGCATCCGCGGCGGTGTCGAGACGGTAGATACGAGTGCGCTGTTCGACCACAGCAACGTGGTGATCTTCGCCGTGCCGGGCGCGTTCACCCCGACCTGCTCGGAAAAGCACCTCCCCAGCTTCGTCGAGCACTTCCAGCGCTTCCGTGACAAGGGCATCGAGGTCGCATGCCTGTCGGTCAACGATCCGTTCGTGATGCAGGCCTGGGGCAAGAGCCAGGACGTGCCCGACGGGATGATGATGCTGGCCGACGGCAACGCCGAGTTCACCCGCGCCCTGGGCCTGGAGCTGGACGCCAGCTCCTACGGCATGGGAACCCGCGCCAAGCGGTTCGCGCTGTACGCCGAGGACGGCGTCGTCCGGCACCTGTGCGTCGAGGCGCCGGGCGAATACCGCGTGTCGTCGGCCGAGCACATGCTGGAACAGATCGGCTGACCGGACAGTCCGCCGCAAAAAGAAACGCCGCCCATGAGGCGGCGTTCTTCATTTCACGGGTTGCGGTCAGGCGGTGGGCGCATCCGGCACGGTCACCGGCGCATCCTGCGACACCACCACGTCGTCGCCATCCGCGTCCTCGTCCAGCGATGCATCCAGGCGTTCGATCGCCTGCAACCGCTCGTCCTTGGCCAGGCGCATCAGGGTCACGCCCTGGGTATTGCGGCTGACCTGGGAGATCGCCGACGCCGGCGTGCGCACCAGCGTGCCGCCATCGGAGATCAGCAGCACGTCATGGTGCTCGGTGAGCTGGATCGCGCCCACCAGCTTGCCGTTGCGCTCGCTGGTCTTGATCGCCAGCACGCCCTGGGTGCCACGCCCCTTGCGCGGGTACTCGGCTTCCGGCGTGCGCTTGCCGTAGCCACGCTCGCTGGCGGTGAGGATGTCACCGTCGCCATCCAGCACGACCAGGCTGACCACGTGCTCGCCGTCGGCCAGCTTCATGCCGCGCACGCCGCGGGCGGTACGGCCCATCGGCCGGACCTGTTCGCCGGCAAAGCGCACCGCCTTGCCGTTGCTGGCGAACAGCATGATGTCGCGGGTGCCGTCCGACAGCTCGACGTTGACCAGCGCATCGCCCTCGTCGAGGTTGATCGCGATCTTGCCGCGCTGCAGGCGGTAGGCGTACTCCGGAAGCGGGGTCTTCTTGACGGTGCCGTTGCGGGTGGCGAAGAACACGAAGCAGTCCTCGCGGTACTCGCGCACCGGCAGCACGGCCTGCACCTGCTCGCCTTCCTCCAGCGGGATCCAGTTGATGATCGGCCGGCCACGGGCGTTCGGGCCGGCGTCCGGCAACTGGTGCACCGGCAGCCAGAACACGCGACCGGCACTGGTGAAGGTCAGCAGCGTGTCGTGCGTGTTGACCAGCCACAGGCGGTCAATGAAGTCCTCGTCCTTGGTCGCCGCCGCGTTGCGCCCGCGGCCGCCACGCTTCTGCGCGCGGTAGCTGCTGGCCGGCTGGCGCTTGGCGTAACCCGAGTGCGACAGGGTCACGACGACGTCCTCCGGCGCGATCAGGTCGAGGATGTCGAGGTCTTCCTCGCTCTCGCGGATCTCGCTGCGACGCGCGTCGCCGAACTCGGCCTTGACGTTCTCCAGCTCGGTGCGGATCACGTCCAGCAGCACGTTCGGATCCTCGAGGATCTCGATCAGGCCGCGGATCGTATCGAGCAGCAGCTTGTATTCCTCGGTGAGCTTTTCCTGCTCCAGCCCGGTCAGGCGGTGCAGGCGCATCTCCAGGATCTGCTGCGCCTGGTTCTCGGTGAGCTGGTAGCGCCCGTCGATGAGGCCGACGCCGCGCGGCAGGTCCTCAGGCCGCGAGGCTTCCGCTCCGGCCGCGCCCAGCAGCGCGCCAACCAGACCCGGCTCCCAGCTCTTGGCGAGCATGCGCTCGCGCGCCTCGTTGGGGTTGGCGGACGTCTTGATCAGCTCGATCATCTCGTCGATGTTGGCGAGCGCGACCGTCAGGCCCTCGAGGATGTGCGCACGCTGGCGGGCCTTGCGCAGCTCGAAGATCGTCCGGCGGGTCACCACCTCGCGGCGGTGGCGCACGAACGCCTGCAGCACCTGCTTGAGGTTCAGCAACTGCGGCCGGCCGTCCACCAGCGCGACCATGTTGATGCCGAACACCGACTCCATCTGGGTCTGCTGGTAGAGGTTGTTGAGCACGACCTCGGCCGACTCGCCGCGCTTGACCTCGACGTAGATGCGCATGCCGTCCTTGTCGGACTCGTCGCGCAGCTCGCTGATGCCCTCGATCTTCTTTTCCTTCACCAGCTCGGCGATCTTCTCGATCAGCCGCGCCTTGTTCACCTGGTAGGGGATCTCGGTGACGATGATCGACTCGCGGCCGTTGTCGGCCACTTCGACGTCCGCCCGGGCGCGCATGCGCACGCGGCCGCGGCCGGTGTGGTAGGCGCTGACGATGCCGGAGGTGCCGTTGATGATGCCGGCGGTCGGGAAGTCGGGGCCCGGGATGTACTCCATCAGGCCGTCGATGCCGAGTTCCGGATCGTTGATCAGGGCGATGGTGGCGTCGACCACTTCCGACAGATTGTGCGGCGGAATGTTGGTCGCCATGCCGACCGCGATGCCGGCCGAGCCGTTGACCAGCAGGTTCGGCACGCGGGTCGGCATGACCGACGGCTCGAGCTCCTTCTCGTCGTAGTTGGGCTGGAAGTCGACGGTTTCCTTGTCGATGTCCGCCATCAGCTCGTGGGTGATGCGCGACATGCGCGCCTCGGTGTAACGCATCGCCGCCGCGGAGTCGCCGTCGACCGAGCCGAAGTTGCCCTGCCCGTCCACCAGCAGGTAGCGCAGCGAGAACGGCTGCGCCATGCGCACCAGGGTGTCGTACACCGACTGGTCGCCATGCGGGTGGTACTTACCGATCACGTCACCGACGATGCGCGCCGACTTGTAGTACGGCTTGTTGGCGTGCGCGCCGAGCTCGTTCATCGCGTACAGCACGCGGCGGTGGACCGGCTTGAGCCCGTCACGAACGTCCGGGAGCGCGCGGCCGACGATCACGCTCATGGCGTAATCGAGGTAGCTGCGGCGCATCTCGTCTTCGAGGTTTACCGGGATGATTTCCTTGGCGGTTTCGGCCATCGGGTTTCCGTCTTGTGCAAGGTCGAAGCTGCCCCCGGAACCGGCCCGCGCAGCGCGTGGCGGCTGCGTTGACGGTCCATTTCAGGGCAGATGAAAAAGACGTGAAATAATAGCACGGAACGGGGGTTCCCGGCACCCCGTTTTCCACGCCCAAACAATGACTTAGCTCGTTTTTTCGGTCGCTCCGCTGACGCGCGCGCGAAACGTCGCCGCGTCAGAACGCGAATGCCTCGCGCATGGCGGCTTCGTCGGGGTTCTCGATCACGCCGCGCTCGGTCACGATCGCGTCGATCAGCGTGTGCGGAGTCACGTCGAACACCGGGTTCCAGGCGCCGATGTCGGCCGCAGCGGTGCGCACGGTGCCGACTCCGAACAGCTCGCCCGGGTCGCGCTCCTCGATGTGGATGAGATCGCCCGAGGAAGTGTCCATGTCAACCGTGGACGAAGGCGCGGCCACCATGAATCTGACGCCGTGGTGGCGCGCCGCGATCGCGAGCTGATAGGTACCGATCTTGTTGGCGACGTCACCGTTGGCGCAGATGCGGTCGGCTCCGACCACGACCCATTGCACCCGCCCTGACTTCATCAGGTGCGATGCCGCGGCGTCGGCGATCAGCGTCGGCGCGATGCCGTCCTGCTGCAGTTCCCACACCGTGAGCCGTGCGCCCTGCAACCACGGGCGGGTCTCGCCGGCAAACACCTCGTTGATACGCCCCTGGGCGACGCCGGCACGGATCACCCCGAGCGCGGTGCCGAAGCCCGCCGTGGCCAGTGAACCGGTGTTGCAGTGGGTCAGAACGTTGCTTCCGGGCTCGATCAGCGCCGCGCCGAGTGCGCCCATGCGGCGGTTGGCGGCCAGGTCCTCGTCGGCGATCGCGCGGGCCTCGGCCTCAAGCGCGTCGCGCCAGTCCGGGCCCGCCGCCGCCAGTACCCGGCGCATGCGGGCGAGCGCCCAGGCGAGGTTGACCGCGGTGGGTCGCGCGGCATTGAGGTGGTCGATCGAAGGCTGCAACTTCGCTGCCGCTTCCGCGCCGTCCCCGGCCTGGACATCGGCGGCGGCGAGTACGAGGCCCCACGCGGCGGCGATGCCGATGGCGGGTGCACCGCGCACGGTCAGCGCGCGGATGGCCTCGGCAACCGATCCGCTGCTGTCGCAGCGCACGTACTCCACCTCGAAGGGCAGCTTGCGCTGGTCCAGCAGTTCCAGCGCATCGCCGGTCCAGCGGATCGGGCGAATGCGGTCGTAGCGGTCGAAATCGAAGGCGGCGTCGGTCATGGGCCGATTCTAGCGGGGCACGGCGGCCGCCTCACGCGCGGAAGAAGTCGAATGCCACCACGTCGGCGATACGGTCGGTGCCCAGCATCGCCATCATCAACCGGTCGACACCCAGCGCGACGCCGGCGCAGTCCGGCAAGCCGCTCCGCAGGGCATCGAGCAACCGCCCGTCGACCGGAGGCACGACATCGCCGCGTCGCGTGCGCACCACTGCATCGCGCTCGAACCGCTGGCCCTGCTCCACAGCATCGGCCAGCTCGTGGTAGCCGTTGGCCACCTCCAGCGCGCCGAGGTAGAGCTCGAACCGCTCGGCCACAGCGATGCCGTCATCGCCCCGCCGCAGCCTCGCAAGGGCGCACTGGCTGGCGGGCCAGTCATGGATCGCGATCATCGCGTCGTCGGCAAACCCGGGCTGCAGCCGGTGCGTCATGAGCAGGTCGAGCCAGTCGTCGCGGGTCAGCCCGGTCGGGTCGACCTGGACTTCGCCAAGGGCTCCACGCAACTCATCGTCCGCTGCCGTCATCGGATCGATGCCCAGGCGGTCGCGGTAGAGGTCCCGGTAGGTCGTTTCGACCAGTACCGCGCGGCGGTCGACCAGTGCCAGCGCGGCGTTGACCAGCTCGGCCGTCTCGATCACCAGGCGCCGATGATCCCAACCGACCCGGTACCACTCCAGCATCGTGAATTCAGGATTGTGGCGCCCACCGGCTTCGCCATCGCGGAACACCCGGCCGAGCTCGTAGCAGTCGCCGAACCCGGCGGCCAGCAGGCGCTTGAGCGGGTACTCCGGGGAAGTACGCAGCCAGCGGGTGCGCGGCCCGCCGTCGGTGCGGCCGTTGAAGTCCAGCGAAAACGGCGCGATGTTCGGCTCGGTATTGCCGGCGGCCGAGAGCACGGGTGTATCGACCTCAACCACGCCGCGTGCCGCGAAGAAGTCGCGGATGCGCGCGTTCAGCGCGGCTCGGAGGCGCAGCGCGTCGAAGCTGGCGGAAGGGCCCCAGTCAGCTGGCACGCGCGCCTTCCAGATCGGACCCGGCGTGCGGGCGGCGCGCACTCACTCGTGCGCGGCAAGGAACGACAGCAGCCGCGCCTCGTCCCACACGTCTACGCCCAGCTGCTCGGCCTTGGCGAGTTTGGACCCGGCCGCCTCGCCCGCCACCACGAAACTGGTCTTCTTCGACACGCTGCCGGCGGCCTTGGCCCCGAGCGCCTCCAGCCGATCCTTGGCCTCGTCGCGGGTCATGGCCGACAGCGTGCCGGTGAGCACGACGGTCTGCCCGTCGAGGGGGCCGGCCACCACGTCCGCCGTTTCCGGCAACAAATTGTCGAGCCGCGCGACGGCGTCGCCCGTGGCCGCCAGCAGCCGTGCGTTGGCTGGCAACGCGCGCCACGCCACGAAGGTGGCCGCCGTGTCGTTGGGCAGTCCTGCGGTGACCAGGTTGTGCTCGGGTGCGCCGAGCAGCCGTGCGGCGTCGGGGAACGCGGATGCGAGCTGTTCCGCCCGCAGCGGGGTGATCTTCGGGATCTCCAGGTCCACCAGCAGCGTCGCCAGGCCGAGCGTTTCGCGCAGCTTGGGCGACGGCGGATGGGCATCGGTGATGGTGACGCCGCGTGCCAGCAGGTCGTCGATGACCTGCTGGTTCCCGGGCTGGTCAA
This sequence comes from Lysobacter zhanggongensis, assembly GCF_046638635.1. Lineage (NCBI taxonomy): Bacteria > Pseudomonadati > Pseudomonadota > Gammaproteobacteria > Lysobacterales > Lysobacteraceae > Lysobacter > Lysobacter zhanggongensis. Next base: position 10,270 of record NZ_JBJXHK010000011.1, on the reverse strand, counting down.
GGAAGTGGCCGATCGAGCGAGCGACCTCGCCACCGATGTCGGGTACGCGCTTGAACAAGGGCCACGGCAGCCGGCGGATCAGTTCGAGGTCGCCGAACCACGCGGACAGGGCCTTGGCAGTGCTCTCCCCGACGTGCTGGATGCCCAGCGCGAACAGGAACCGCTCAAGCGTGGTCTGGCGGCTGCGGTCGATCGCCTCGATCAGGTTCTCCGCCCAGCGGGTGGCGACCTTGCCGGCCTTGACCGTCTCGGGCGTGGTGCCATCACGCTCGTCGGCACGCTGCTTCATCTCCAGCAGGTCGTCGAGGGTGAGCCGGTAGAGGTCGGCGACCGACTGCACGTAGTCCAGGTCCGACAGGGCGGCGATGAAACGCTCGCCCAGGCCCTCGATGTCCATGGCCCGGCGCGAGGCGAAATGGCCGATGGCCTCCTTGCGCTGCGACGCGCAGGTCAGCTCGCCCGAGCATCGCCACACCACCGCGCCCTCCTCGCGCACGATCTCGGAGCCGCAGACGGGGCACGCTTCGGGCATGGCCCATTCGGGCGCGCCCGGCCGACGCTGGTCGGGCAGTACGCGCACGACCTCGGGAATGACGTCGCCAGCGCGGCGCACGACCACCGTGTCGCCCACGCGTACGTCGAGGCGTGCGACCTGGTCGGCGTTGTGGAGCGTCGCGCGGGTGACCGTGACGCCGCCCACGTGGACCGGCTGCATCAAGACCCACGGCGTCACGGCGCCGGTGCGACCGACGTTTACCTCGATCGATTCGACGACGGTGGTCTGCTCCTGCGCCGGGAACTTGTGCGCGATCGCCCAGCGCGGTGCGCGCGAGACGAACCCCATCTCGACCTGGGACGCATAGTCGTCAAGTTTGTAAACGACGCCGTCGATGTCGAACGCGAGCGTGTCGCGCCGCGCACCGATGCGCCGGTAGTAGTCGAGCAGCCCGTCGAGGCCCTGCACGACCGCGCTCTCGCCACTGACCGGCAGGCCCCACTCGCGCAGCTGGTGGAGGGTCGCGGAGTGGGTCTCCGGCAACGTGCCACCCTCCACCGCGCCGACCGCGTAGGCGTAGAACGCGAGCGGGCGTTGCGCGGTGGCGCGCGGGTCGAGCTGGCGCAACGAGCCGGCCGCGCCGTTGCGCGGATTCGCCAGCACCTTGCCGCCATTGGCCAGCGCCTGCTCGTTGTAGGCGCGGAACGCGACCAGCGGCATGTAGACCTCGCCACGGACCTCGAGCACCTGCGGCCAACCGTCTCCGCGCAACTGGAGCGGAATCGCCCGCACGGTGCGCAGGTTGGCAGTCACGTCCTCGCCGGTCGCGCCGTCGCCGCGGGTCGCGCCGCGGACGAATCGGCCGCCCTCGTAGCGCAGGCTGATGGCGAGGCCATCGAGCTTGGGCTCGGCCGAGAACACCAGTGCCTCGTCGCCCAGCTTCTGCTCGATCCGGCGGACGAAGTCGGCGACCTCGTCGTCGCTGAAGGCATTGGCCAGCGACAGCATCGGGATGGCGTGGCGGACCGGCGCGAACGCGCCCGACGGCGTGGCGCCGACGCGCTGGGTCGGCGAATCCGGCGAACGCAGCTCCGGATGGGCGTCCTCGAGCGCGTCGAGCTCGCGCAGCAGGCGGTCGTACTCGACATCCGGGATCGTGGGGTCGTCGAGGACGTGGTAGCGGTAGTTGGCGTCTTCGAGCTGGCGGCGCAGCTCGGTGATGCGGGCGGCGGGGTTGGAGGTCACGGATCGCTCGGCTTGTGGGGTCCGACGCTGGCGGAGGGTGGGCCCGGACGCGGGAGCGGCGTCAGTCGCGACCCACCGGCATCACCACCGGGACGGCTTGGTCAGCGGCGGGGCCTCGCGCTGGCGGTCATACGCGCGCAGTTCCTCGCGGATCTGGCCGATGCGCTGGCGGCCGAGCGAGTTGCGCTGTTCATCCAGCACCAGGCCGTTGAGCAGCTCGGCCATGCGCTCCGCGGTCGGCAGCATCTTCTCCCACGCATCCAGTGCCGGAAGCGGCGCCGGCAACGTCAGGAAGAAGGCGATCGCCGGCGTTTCGAGCGCCTGGATGTCGGCCATGTCGAAGCTGCCGGGCTTCATGATGTTGGCAACGCTGAACACCGGCCCGCGCTCGGGATGGTGTTCGACCAGGCGGTGGAACACGCCCATGTGGCCATAGACCAGGCCGGCCTTCTCGGCCGCGACGACGATGTCGGGGCCGTGCAGCTTTTCGCCGGCACGCGCGGCCAGGTAGATGGTGACGATCTTGTCGAACTCGTCGCTGACGCGACGCCCGAGTTCGGCCGCCGGGCCCGGGTTCTCCAGCGTGCGGTCGAACAGTTCCAGCTCCGCCTGGGTAGTGGCGTCGACCGGCTGGCGCTCGTCCGCGCCGAGCTCGCCCTCGAGCTGCTCGCCCAGTGTCGGCTCGACCCGGCCGCCCTCGCCGCGGGCCTCGCGCGGCACCCGCCGCCCCTGCCCCGGCTTTCGCGGGCGGCCGAAGAACACGATGGCGGCGATCAGGATCAGGCCTGCAATCAGGATGCCGATCCGCAGCAGGGTCACATCGGACACGTGGCTACTCCTTCAGTCGTTGCGCCGGTCATGCCGCGCCGGCCAGTCGGGTCGCCTCGGCGAGGTCGACCGACACCAGGCGGCTGACACCCGGCTCGCGCATGGTCACGCCCGACAACTGTTGCGCCACTTCCATGGTCGCCTTGTTGTGGGTCACGAACAGGAACTGTACCTGCTCGCTCATCTCGCTGACCATCGCCGCCAGGCGGCCGACGTTGGCTTCGTCGAGCGGCGCGTCGACCTCGTCGAGCAGGCAGAACGGCGCCGGGTTCAGCTGGAAGATCGCAAACACCAGCGCGACCGCGGTCATCGCCTTCTCGCCACCCGACAGCAGCGAGATGTTGGACACGCGCTTGCCCGGCGGGCGCGCCATGATCGCGACGCCGGTGTCGAGCAGGTCCTCGCCGGTCAGCTCCAGGTAGGCGTGGCCGCCGCCGAAAAGGCGCGGATACAGCTGCTGCACGCCCGAGTTGACCCGGTCGAAGGTGTCCTTGAAGCGGCCGCGGGTCTCGCGGTCGATCTTGCGGATCGCCTCTTCCAGCGTGTCCAGCGCGCTGGTCAGGTCGACATCCTGCGCGTCCAGGTATTCCTTGCGCTGCGCCGCCTCGGCATGTTCGGCGATGGCGGCAAGGTTGACCGGCTCCAGCCGGCGCAGCTTGGCGTCGAACTCGGCGACGGCCCGGCCCCAGGACTCGGCGTCCATTTCGTCGGTCAGGGTATTGGCCACGTCCTCGAGCACGAAGCCGGCTTCGGTCAGTGCCTGGCTGAGGGTTTCGGCCTTGAGCACCAGCGCCTGCTGGTCCAGGCGGCGCTGGCCGATCGCCTCGCGCTGCTGCAGGGCCTGCTCGTCGCGCTGCTGGCGGGTCTGCTCGAACCGGCGCAGGTCGTTGTCGATGCCGTCGAGCGCGGTGCGCGCGGCGGTGAGTTTCTGTTCGGACTGGACGCGCTGCTCCAGCGCCACCTGGCGCTGCTCCTCCAGCTCCACCACCGGGGCATCGCCATCGGCCAGCTGCGCGGCCAGGTCGCCCAGGCGCGAATCGAGCTGGCCACGCTGGCCGCCCATCCGGTCGAGCGCCTGCGCCAGGGAAGCAACCTGGGCGCGCTGCGATTCGAGCGTGAGCGCCAGGGCGTGGGCGGTGTCGCGCGACTCGCGCGCCATGGACCGGGCCTGGTCGCGCGCCTCGGTCAACCGGCGGCGCTCGGCATCGAGCGCCTGGCGGGTGTCCTCAAGCTCGGACATCCGGATGACGGCTTCTTCCTGCCGGCTGCGGGCCTCGCGGCCCTGTTCGCGGGCGGCTTCGAGCGATTCCGACAGTTGCGCCAGTTCGGCGTCGATCTTCTCGATCCGGCCGCGGGCGGAGTCCAGCCGACCCTGCTGGCTCTGCAACTGGCCGGCCAGCTCGGAGACGCTGCGGTGCGCCATGTAGAGCGTGCGCTGGGCGTCCTCGCGCTGCTGCTCGGCGGCGAGCAGGCGGTCGCGCAGCTGGGTCAGGGATGATTCCAGCTCCTGCTCGCGCGCCTGAAGGGTTTCAATGTCGCCGCGCAGCGACTGGATCTCGCGCTCGCGCAGCAGGGCGCCCTGCTTGGCCGCGCCCGAACGCAGCACCCGGACCCAGCCGGCGCCCAGGCGCTCGCCACTGCGCGTGATGACGGAGTCGCCCTCGCCGAGGGTCGACTGCAGCGCGCGTGCACCGGCCAGATCCTCGGCCGCGTGCAGGCGTGCCAGCAGGCGGCGGACGGCGGCCGGACCCTGCACCTTCGCCGCGAGGGAGGTCGGCGGATAGGCCGCGTCGTCACGCTCGCCCGAGACCAGCGCGATGCGTCCTTCGCCGAGTTCGCCGAGCGCGTCGACCAGCGCTTCCGGGGCGTCCACCAACACGCCTTCGATCAATTGGCCGAGCGCAGCCTCCACGGCGTTTTCCCAGCCCGGCTCCACCGTCAGGGTCTCGCCGACGCGCGTGGCCGAGTCCAGCCCGCGCGCCTTCAACCAGTCAAGCGCTGCGCCCTGCTCCTGGCCGAGCGCGGCGTGCTGGAGGGTCTCCAGCGAAGACAACCGGCCACGTGCGGCCTGCGCCTGCTTGCGGACATCGGCCAGCTCGGACTGCGCGCCACGCTGCTGCTCCTGCAGCTCACCCACGCTGGCCTTCCGGCTTTCGAGGGTCTCGGTGAGGCTGTCGAGCGACAGCTTCTGGGTCTCGTGCTGCTCGGTGAGGCCTTCAAAGGCCTCCGCCAACGCGGTCAGGTCCAGCCCGGTGCGCTCGGCCGACAGCGCCTCGCGGCGACGGTCCGCGTCGAGGGCCTGGCGGTCGAGATGCTCGATGCGGGTGCGCTCGACGTCGGCGGCCCGGGCGGCCTCGGACTGGGCGCGGCTGTGCTCGTCCCAGCGCTGCTGCCACCCCGACAGCGCGGTCTCGGCCTCGCGCAGGGCGTCCTGGCGGGCTTCGTCCTCGGCCTGGAGCTGCTCCAGCCGCGGCTCGTCCTGCTCGATCGCAGCCCGCAGCACGTCCAAGCGCGACTGGTCGCTGCCGATGTGCGCGGCGATCTCGGCCAGCTGGGTCTGCGCCTCGTCGCGCGCCTTCTGCAGGCGGCTCGACATCTCACGCTGGTGCTGGATCTGCTGCTCGATTCGGGCGAGAGCGCCACCGACTTCATAGCTTTCCGCCTGTGCGCGGTTGAGCGCCTCGGCGGCCTCTTCGCGGCGCACGCGGCCGGTCTCGATCTCGCGCTCGGCCTCGCGCTGTTCGGCGATCAGCTGCTGCAAGCGGGTCTCCTGCTGCGCGAGTTTCTCGCGCTGGGCCTGCAGCTTGCGGTCGAGCGCCCGGTGCTCGAGCGCTTTCCACTCGGCGTCCTTGACGCGGCGCTCGGCCTGGATGGCCTGGTACTGCTCGGCCTGGCGCGCCTGTCGCTTCAGGTGTTCAAGCTGTTTGCCAACTTCATCGCGCAAATCATTGAGTCGATCAAGGTTTTCGCGCGTGTGGCGGATACGTGTCTCGGTCTCCTTGCGGCGCTCCTTGTACTTGGAGATGCCCGCGGCCTCCTCCAGGTACACCCGCAGGTCCTCGGGCCGGGCCTCGATGATCTGGCTGATCATGCCCTGCTCGATGATCGAGTAGCTGCGCGGTCCCAGGCCGGTACCGAGGAACAGGTCGGTGATGTCGCGACGTCGGCACTTGCCGCCGTTGAGGTAGTACTGGCTGGCGCCGTCGCGGCTGACGATGCGCTTGACCGAGATCTCGTTGAACGACGCGTACTCGCCGGTGATCGTGTGGTCGGAGTTGTCGAACACCAGCTCGACCATCGCCTGCGAGACCGGCTTGCGGGCCGAGGAGCCGGCAAAGATCACGTCGGTCAGCGAGTCGCCGCGCAGGCGGCTGGCCGAGCTCTCGCCCATGACCCAGCGCACCGCATCGATGATGTTGGACTTGCCGCAACCGTTCGGCCCGACCACGCCGGTCATGTTGGTCGGCAGGTGCAGCGTGGTGGGGTCGACGAAGGATTTGAAGCCGGAGAGCTTGATCGTGGACAGACGCATGCGTCGCGGAAGCCTCTGGCGCACCCTGTGGCGGTGCGTCTATTGGTGCGGAAAAGGATGTGGAACATGCCCCAAGCCATTGATGCCAATAGGCACCATGGGCACGCCGGAGCACGGGTTTCCGCGAGTATAGCGAGCGTTCGACGGGCCCGCCGGCCATTGGGCCGGGCGTTACGCGGACGCCTCGGCCGGGGTCCGCGCCCGGATCGCGAGGGCGTGGATGTCGGTTTCCATCAGGCCGCCCACGGCGGCGTACACCGCCCGGTGCCGCGCGATCGGGCCCAGGCCGTCAAACGCCGCGCTGACCACGTCGACATTGAAATGCCCGCGGCCGTCGCGTGCACCCGCATGGCCCGCGTGGCGGGCGCTGTCGTCCACCACGTCTAGGGACACCGGCCCCAGCGCCGCTTCGATCGCGGCGCGGATCGCCGCGACGCGCTGCTCGCGCGGCAGCGGTCCGGTGGTCGCCTGGCCCACCGGAGCGCTCACGGCAGTACCCGCCGGAACGGACGCACGTCGGTCCGCACGTACACCCCGGCGGCAACGTAGGGGTCGGCGTCGGCCCACGCGCGGGCGGCTTCCAGCGACTCGAACTCGGCCACCACCAGGCTGCCGCTGAACCCCGCCGGTCCCGGGTCGGCGGCGTCGATCGCCGGGCAAGGCCCCGCCAGTAGCAGCCGGCCGTGGTCACGCAGGGCGGTCAAGCGCGCCAGATGCTCCGGCCGCGCCGCCTGGCGCTTTGCCAGCACGTCTTCACCGTCATACCCCTCGATCACGTACCACATGCACTACCCCTGATGTCTGCGAGCCCGGACGGGCCGATGAATTGTAGCCAGCGGCATGCTGGACAGCGGTTTAAGCAGCCCGTACCCTAGTTTCATTCGAAGGTTCAGGCAGAGACCCGTCGCGACCCGCACAGGCATCGCGGCCTCCGTGGCCCGCACGGCACTGCCGACCGCATCGCATTACCAGACGCCCCCGACACCTGCCGCCATGTCCCCCACTGGCGCGTGTGGCCGGTGGCAGGCATTACTGCCTGATCAGCCGATTTGCCAGACCGGGCAACCGACTGCCCAACGACAGCTTCAACAATGCGGACCCGACGAGCGCCGCTCGGCCGACGGGTCCCACCACGGCAAACGCAGTGCCACGGCCCGGAGGGGGCCGGCCTCGCATGACCAACGACCCCGCGCCCGGCGTGAACGAACAAAACCCGGCCAGTCCCGACCCCGTCCCGGCCCCGGCGGCGACGGGCGCCCGCCAGCAGGAAATGCCGCTGGCGATGGTGCACGGCCAACCGGTGCTGCAGATTCCGCAGGACCTGTACATCCCGCCGGATGCGCTCGAGGTCATCCTCGATGCGTTCGAAGGCCCGCTCGACCTGCTGCTGTACCTGATCCGCCGGCAGAACCTGGAGATCCTCGACATCCCCGTGGCGGAGATCACCCGCCAGTACGTCGATTACATCCAGGCGATGCACGAGATGCGCTTCGAGCTGGCCGCCGAATACCTGGTCATGGCCGCGATCCTGGCCGAGATCAAGTCGCGCATGCTGCTGCCGCGCGCGGCCACCGAAGAAGGCGACGAGGCCGACCCGCGCGCCGAACTGGTCCGCCGGCTGCAGGAGTACGAGCGCTTCAAGAAGGCGGCCGAGGACATCGATGCCCTGCCCCGGCAGGACCGCGACACCGCCCCGGCGCAGGCGTTCGTGCCCGACCGGGCTTCGGTGCGGCTGCCGCCGGAAGTCGACCTGCGGGAGATGCTGCTGGCGCTGCATGACGTGTTCAAGCGCGCCGAGCTCTACACCCAGCATGCGATCAAGCGCGACGCCCTCAGCGTCCGCCAGCGCATGGGGGAGCTGCTCACGCGGCTGGAGGACGGGGCGTTCCATCGCTTCGAGAGCCTGTTCGAGGCGCGCGAGGGCCGGCTCGGCGTGGTGGTGACCTTCCTCGGCCTGCTGACGCTGGCCAAGGAGCAATTGGTCGACATCGTGCAGGAAGCCCCACTGGCGCCGATCTACGTGAAATCGCTGGCGCTGGGTACCGACCCGACCGAGATCCAGCTCAGCAGTGAGTTCGACGAAGCCGCCAACGACGACGCCTGAAGACAACGACAGACAGACATGGATCAAAGCCTGATCACCCGAATCGTCGAAGCCGCCCTGCTCGCGGCCAGCCAGCCGCTGACGCTGGCGCAGCTCAATGCGCTGTTTCCGGAAGACCAGCCGGCGCCCGCCGGCAGCGTCGCCCAGGCGATCGAGGCGCTGCAGGCGGCGTGCGCCGAGCGCGGCGTGGAACTGGTCGAACTGGCATCGGGGTTCCGGTACCAGGTCAAGTCCGACGTCCACCCGTGGGTGGCGCGGCTGTGGACCGAACGCCAGACCCGTTACACCCGGGCCACGCTGGAGACGCTCGCACTGATCGCCTACCGCCAGCCGATCACCCGTGGCGAGATCGAGCAGGTCCGCGGCGTGGCGGTCAGCAGCAACATCATCAAGTCGCTGGAAGAGCGCGAGTGGATCCGCGTGGTCGGCCACCGCGACGTGCCGGGCAAGCCCGCACTGTTCGGCACCACCAAGGGCTTCCTCGACTACTTCGGGCTGAAGCGGCTGGACGAGCTGCCGCCCCTGTCCGAGCTCAAGGAAATCGGCGAGCTCGAACCGCAGTTCCAGTTCGACGGCCAGAAGGACTCCGGCCCGGCCAACGGCGAACCCGCCGACGGCCAGCCGATCGCAGCCGGCGGTATCGGCCACGGGGACGACGCTCCCCCGCCGGCCGACGCACACACCACCCCCGATGCCGCGCCGGAAGACCGCGCGGCCGAAGCGGACGATTCCGCACCCGAACCCGACTCCGAGCGCGACCCGACGGTCGCGCCGGAACCGCAAACCCAGGATGACGACGCCGTATCGGCCTCGTCGGAGCAAGAGAAATGAGTGAAGAAACCCGCAACAAGCTGTCCCTGAAGCGCAGCGGAGACGCCAGCGCCGCCCCCCGACTCGAAGAGCGGCTGCACAAGGTGCTCGCGCAGGCCGGGCTCGGCTCGCGCCGCGCGCTCGAGCAGCGCATCGCCGACGGCCTGGTCAAGGTCAATGGCGAAGTCGCCCAGGTGGGCATGTCCATCGGCAGCGGCGACAAGGTCGAACTCGATGGACGCCAGTTCGTCGCCAGCGCGCTGGTCGAACCCTCGCGCGTGCTGATGTACAACAAGCCGGAAGGCGAAGTGACCACCCGCGAGGACCCCGAAGGCCGGCCGACCATCTTCGAAGCCCTGCCCGCGCTCAAGGGCGCGCGCTGGATCGCGATTGGCCGCCTCGACATCAACACCACCGGCCTGCTGCTGCTGACCACGGATGGCGAGCTCGCCAACGCGTTGATGCACCCGTCCTTCGAGGTCGAGCGCGAATACGTCTGCCGCGTGCGCGCGCCGGAGGGCCAGGATCGCGTTCCCGACAACATCCCCGACCGTCTCAAGCGCGGCGTCGCACTAGACGACGGCCCGGCGAAGTTCGACGACATCGAGCGCATCGGCGGCACCGACTCGCACGACTGGTTCCGGGTGGTCGTCAAGGAAGGCCGCAACCGCGAAGTACGTCGCCTGTGGGAGTCGCAGGGCTGCCAGGTCAGCCGCCTGAAGCGCATCCGCTACGGCGAGGTCGCCCTGCCGCGCGAGCTGTTGCGCGGGCAGTCGCAGGAGTTGGCCGGCGAGCGCGTCGAGAAGCTGCGCAAGGATCTCGGGCTGGAGGACGGTGCGCCGTCCGCGCTGACGCTGCAGCCGGTGATCGGCCAGCGCAAGGCGGCCAAGTCGACGATCAACCTGTCGGGCCGCAGCCATGGCCCGGCCTATGTCAGCGGTCATGTCACGACGGCCGACGAAGGTCGCGAACTGCGCCGGTTCGACAACGTCCGCGAGGATCGTGGCCGTGGCCGCGGCGGCCCGAAGCGCCACGGTGGCCTGACGGTCAGCGGCGAGGCGGCGGCCAAGCAGTCGCAGCGCCCGTTCAAGCAGCGCAAGGACAAGGGCGCCCGCGCCCTGCCTGAAGGCAACCCCGCCGCGTTCCGCACCTGGTACGTGCCCGACGGCGTGGAGACCGGCCCGAGCGGCCACCGCAACGCCGACGGCCGCGGCCCCAAGAAGCCTTACGGCAACAAGGCCGGGCGGCCGGGTGC
>NZ_JBJXHK010000010.1:0-50513 GCF_046638635.1 Lysobacter zhanggongensis | reverse complement strand
GGTCGATCCCGGCACGCCCGGCGAGCTGCTTCGCCGTCGCCCGGACATCGCGGCGGCCGAGCAGCGCCTGCACGCGGCGACCGCGCGGATCGGCGTCGCCACCGCCGACCTCTTTCCGCGCTTCACCCTCGGCGGACTCATCGGCAGCCAGGCGATCGACGCGGGCGATCTGTTCGAACGCGACAGCGAAACCCGGCTGGTCGCACTCGGGATCGACTGGTCGTTCCTCGACGTCGGCCGGGTGCGCGCGCGCATCGCGGCCGCCAATGCCGACGCCGCCGGCGAGCTGGCGCGCTACCAGAAGACCGTCGCACTGGCGCTGGAAGAATCCGAGAACGCGCTGGTCCGCTACCGCAATACGCGAATCGAGGACAGCCATCTGCAACAGGCCGCCGAGGACAGCACGCGCGCGGCGGGACTCGCCCGCCTGCGCTACGACGCCGGTGCCGCCGGCTTGCTGGAAGTGCTGGAGGCCGAACGGACCCGCCTGCAGGCGCAGGATGCCTTGGCCGACGTGCGCACCCGCGCGGCCATCGCCGCGATCGCGGTCTACAAGGCGATGGCGGGAGGTTGGCCCTCGCGGATTCCGGTGCGGGAGGATGTCGCCTCGACACGGTGAGCCGGCGTGCCAGGGAAGGCCCCCGACGGAGCATGTGAAAGTCGTCGTGCAACACGCGTTCAAGCTGCCGGCATCAAGCAAGAAGGGCCGCCTTTCGGCGACCCTTCTGCTTGTATAAAGTGGCGTCCCCACGGGGATTCGAACCCCGGTCGCAACCGTGAAAGGGTTGTGTCCTAGGCCTCTAGACGATGGGGACGCAGTGGTTTTTCGCACCGTTGGTCGACTGCTTTCACTCAGTCGGGTAACGAAGAACCATTTGAAATGGTGGAGCCAGGCGGGATCGAACCGCCGACCTCCTGCATGCCATGCAGGCGCTCTCCCAGCTGAGCTATGGCCCCACGGGGCTGGAAAGTCGACAAGCTTAAGGACGCTTCCCGAAGTCGTCAAGCAATCTTTTTGATCCCGGTGCGGATTTTTCCAGCCGGTGCCAGAGTGGCCAATCCGTGGCCGCGCTCGGACAGGTACTGGAGCCATTTGCCGAGGAAAGTGTTCATCCGCAGGCGATGCCCGACGAGCTCGGCCGGCGGCGGATACATGCCGATGACGTCCTGCCACCGGCGGCCGATGTAGCAATGGGTGGCCTCCACCTGGTGGGCATCGTGGTACTGCCGCAGGTATGCCGACGGATCGGGCTGGCCGGTCACCGGGTCGTGCATGGCATAGGTCAGTCGCAGCTCGGTGGTGTAGCGGTGCTGTTCCAGCACCTCGACCCGCAGGTCCAGTCCGTCGCCGACACTGGAGACGAAACACCCCGGCTCCAGCCCGGCCGGCGCGAACATCGTCGCGAGCCGACCGTGGTTCTCGTTGTACAGGGCCATCAGCCAGCCGAGGCGGCTCAGGGTGGGGATCCGCACGGGGCGGCGGGCCAGCGAGTTCATGGCCCGATGCTACACGGCGCCTGCCCTGCCCGGCAGCGTTGACGGGCCGGGTGGCCGGACGTAGGTTCAGGGTTTGCCCGGCCGCATTTCCGGGCGCCGTCTCAGAACATCTCCCGCCGGATGCCGAGGGTCGACAGCACCTTGCTGGAAATCTCCTCGATCGACGTGTGGGTGGTGCTGAGGGTCGGAATGCGTTCGGCGCGGAACAGCGCCTCGGCCTGCGCAACCTCCCGCCTGCATGTCTCGAGCTGTGCGTAGCGCGAGTTGGGCCGGCGCTCCTGGCGGATCTGCTGCAGCCGGACCGGGTCGATCGTCAGGCCGAACAGCTTCTGCCGGTACGCCCGCAAGCGCGGCGGGAGGCGGTCGTGCTCCAGGTCCTCCTCGGTCAACGGGTAGTTGGCCGCGCGGATGCCGTAGTGCAGCGCCAGGTACACGCAGGTGGGCGTCTTGCCGGCCCGCGACACCGCCACGAGGATCACGTCGGCATCCTCGTAGTCGATCGCCTGTCCGTCGTCGTGGGTCAGCGCGTAGTTCATCGCATTGATACGGTGGTGATACGCCTCGAAGTCGACGATCGCGTGGGCGCGTCCGACATGCCGCTGGCGGCTCTCCTGCAGCTCGCGCTCCAAAGGCTCGATGAACGGGGCGAACACGTCGAGCATCAGCGCCCCGCTGTCGGCCAGGGTCTCGCCGACCTCGCTGTCCATGCAGGAGTTGATGACGATCGGGCGGACCTCGTGCGTCTCGCCCGCCGCGCGGATGCGGTTTGCGGCCTCGCGCGCGCGCTCGATGCTGTCGACGAAGGAAATGCGCTCGCTGACGAACTTGGTGTCGGTGAACTGGGTAAGCAACCCATGGCCGATCGTCTCGGCGGTGATGCCGGTTCCGTCGGATACGTAGAAGACCGGCCGTACCACTGCCATCGGATTACCTCGCCAATATCGTCGATCTACAGGAAAACCCCGCCGGATCAACCTTGTATGGGTCCGGCGCAGGAGCGATCATATCCGCTTGGCCGCGCCGGTCGGCGTGTCGGACCCCTCGGAGACCCCGCTTGAACGAGAACATCCTCTGGCTGCACGCGTTGCGCCTCAACGACCTGGCCCGTGTCGGCGGCAAGAATTCCTCGCTCGGCGAGATGATCGGCAACTTGGCCAATCTCGGTGTTTCCGTGCCGGGCGGTTATGCCACGACGGCGGAGGCGTTCAAGGACTTCATTGCCCACAACGACCTGCACCAACGGATCTTCGACCGCCTGGCCTCGCTCGACGTCGAGGATGTTGGTGCGCTGACGCGTGCCGGTGGCGAGATCCGCGGCTGGGTGATCGACGCCCCGCTGCAGCCGGCGCTCGACAAGGACATCCGCGACGCCTACCGACAGCTGTGCGCGGAGAACGGCGGCGGCGACGTGGCCGTGGCCGTGCGCTCCTCGGCGACCGCCGAGGACCTGCCCGATGCGTCGTTCGCGGGCCAGCAGGAAACCTTCCTCAACGTGACCGGCGAGGACGACGTCGTCCTGAAGGTCAAGGAAGTCTTCGCCAGCCTCTACAACGACCGCGCGATCGCTTACCGCGTGCACCACGGCTTCAAGCACGAGGACGTGTTCCTGTCCGCCGGCGTGCAACTGATGGTGCGCTCGGATGTCGGTGCCTCGGGCGTGCTGTTCACCCTGGATACCGAGTCGGGTTTCCGCGACGTTGTGTTCATTACCTCCAGCTATGGGCTGGGCGAGATGGTCGTGCAGGGCGCGGTCAATCCCGACGAGTTCTATGTCTACAAGCCCACCTTGGCCCAGGGCAGGCCGGCGATCCTGCGCCGCTCGATCGGCGCCAAGCAGCTGCGGATGGTCTACTCCGACCAGCCCGGCGAGCGCGTGCGCACCGAGGACACGCCGGCCGAACTGCGCAACGCCTTCTCGATCTCCGACGAGGACGTGCACGAGCTGGCCCGGCAGGCACTCACCATCGAGAAGCACTACCAGCGTCCGATGGACATCGAGTGGGCCAAGGACGGCGTCAGCGGCAAGCTCTTCATCGTCCAGGCGCGCCCCGAGACGGTTAAGTCACGCGCCAAGGCGACCCAGATCGAGCGTTACCAGCTCGGCGAGCGTGGCCCGGTGGTCTGCGAGGGCCGCGCGATCGGCCAGAAGATCGGCAGCGGCGTCGCCCGGGTAGTGCGCTCGCTCGACGACATGGCGCGCGTGCAGCCCGGCGACGTGCTGGTTGCCGACATGACCGACCCGGACTGGGAGCCGGTGATGAAGCGCTCGGCGGCCATCGTCACCAACCGTGGTGGCCGCACCTGCCATGCCGCGATCATCGCGCGCGAGCTGGGCGTACCGGCCGTGGTCGGCACCGGCAACGCGCTGGATGCGATCCAGGACGGCCAGATGGTCACCATCAGCTGCGCCGAAGGCGACACCGGTTTCATCTACGACGGCGCCCTGCCCTTCGAGCGCCACACCGCCGACTTGGAGCACATGCCGCCGGCGCCGCTCAAGGTGATGATGAACGTTGCCAACCCGGAGCGTGCGTTCGACTTCGCGATGCTGCCCAACGCCGGCGTCGGCCTGGCGCGGCTGGAGATGATCATCGCCAGCCACATCGGCGTACACCCCAAGGCCCTGCTGGAGTACGACCAGCAGGACGCGGCGACGAAGAAGAAGATCGACGAGCGCATCGCCGGCTACGGCAACCCGGTGGATTTCTACGTCGACCGTCTTGCCGAAGGCATCGCGACCATCACCGCCTCGGTCGCGCCGAACCCGGTGATCGTGCGCCTGAGCGACTTCAAGTCCAACGAGTACGCCAACCTCATCGGCGGCAGCCGCTACGAGCCGCACGAGGAGAACCCGATGATCGGCTTCCGTGGCGCCAGCCGCTACGTCGATCCAAGCTTCGCCGAGGCGTTCGCACTGGAGTGCCGCGCGGTGCTCAAGGTCCGCCAGGAGATGGGCCTGACCAATTGCTGGGTGATGATCCCGTTCGTGCGCACCTTGGACGAAGGCCGCCGGGTGGTCGAGGTGCTGCGCGAGAACGGTCTTGAGCAGGGCAAGGACGGCCTGAAGATCATCATGATGTGCGAGGTCCCGTCCAACGCGCTGCTGGCCGAGGAATTCCTGGAGATCTTCGACGGCTTCTCGATCGGCTCCAACGACCTGACCCAGCTGACGCTTGGCCTGGACCGCGATTCCAGCATCGTCGCCCACCTCTTCGACGAACGCGACCCGGCAGTCAAGAAGCTCCTGGCGATGGCGATCCGGACCGCCCGCGAGAAGGGCAAGTACGTCGGCATCTGCGGCCAGGGCCCCAGCGACCACCCCGACCTCGCCGAGTGGCTGATGGACCAGGGCATCGAGTCGGTGTCGCTCAACCCCGACACCGTGGTGGACACCTGGCTGCGCCTGGCCAAGGCCAAGGCGAACGCCGGCTGAGGCCAGCGCCAATCCGCGGAAACGGAAAAGCCCCGCACATGCGGGGCTTCTTTCTTTACAGCGGCGTCAGCCTTCGGCAGGTTCCAGCCCGCCCAGCCGGCCCATGAAGAACCGGTAGTGCTTGAGCTCGGCAATCGAGTCATGCACGTCGCTGAGCGCGGTGTGCTTGGCCTCCTTGCCGACACCGGCCATCACCTCCGGTGCCCAGCGTCGCGCAAGCTCCTTGATGGTGCTGACATCGAGGTTGCGGTAGTGGAAATGCCGTTCGACCGACGGCATCAGCCGGTGCAGGAAACGCCGGTCCTGGCAGATCGAATTGCCGCACATCGGCGACGCACTCGCGGGGACCCACTGCGCGAGGAACTCGAGCGTCCTCGACTCCGCCTCGGCCATCGTCACGCCTTCCTCCAGCACCCTCGCCCATAGGCCGGACTTGCGGTGCTGGTTGCGGTTCCAGTCGTCCATGGCCTCCAGTTGCTGGAGTGGATGGCGGATGGCGAGTTCCGGGCCCTCCGCGAGCACCTCGAGGTTGGCGTCGGTAACCACGGTTGCGATCTCGAGGATCGAGTCGTTGTCGGTATCGAGCCCGGTCATCTCCAGATCGATCCAGATCAGTCGTTGTCCATTCCCTGCTCGTGTGCCCATGGGTCGCCGTCCGGTTGTCGAGGCGGCATGATATCCCACGCCTTCCCGTCCGACTGCGACGCCTGCCGGTGCCTCTACCGTGATCACGACCGACCCGGACTACGCCATCCTGACCGCGATGCTCGCCCCCGCCTTCTTCATGACGGCGACCGGGTCGTTGCTGATTTCCGCGAGCAATCGACTGGCTCGCGTGGTCGACCGGTTGCGTCAGCTGATGAAGGAAATGGAGCAGTCCACCGACCAGGACGAACTCGAGTGGCTGGACCACCGCATCTCCCGGCAACGTCGCCGCAGCCGGCTGATCCTGCGTGCCAACCAGCTGCTGTATCTGTCGCTGAGCCTGTTCGTGGGCACCAGCCTGATGGTGATGCTGGATGTCTTCCTGCCCTCGCCGGCTGGCGCGTTGCCGACCACCTTCGCGGGGCTGGGCGTGCTGGGCCTGTTCGCTTCCAGCCTGCTGATGTCGCGCGAGTCGACGATCGCCGTGGCGATCCTCAATGAGGAAATGGACCGCTCGCACACGCGCGTGCGCGTGCGCCGTCCGGCCTAGAGCGGCGGTTTGCCGCGCTTCCGTCGGAAGTAGTTGCTCAGCATCAGGCCCGCCTCGTCACCCAATACGCCGCCGGCGACGTCGATGCGATGGTTGTGGCGCGGGTCGGTCAGCAGCTCGAATACGCTCCCTGCGGCGCCGGTCTTGGGGTCGAATGCACCGAATACGACGCGGGCGATGCGGGCGTGGACCATGGCCATGGCACACATCGCGCATGGCTCGAGCGTTACGTAGAGCGTGCTGGCCAGCAGGCGGTGATTGCCCAGGTGGCGACCGGCCTGCCGCATCGCGATGATCTCCGCGTGCGCGGTCGGGTCGTGGTCACCGATGTTGCGGTTCCAGCCTTCGCCCAGGACTTCGCCATCACCCGACACGAGCACGGCGCCGACCGGGATCTCGTCGTCCTCGCGTTCGGCACGCACCGCCAGCGCGAGCGCGTGCCGCATCCAACCCTCGTCCCGGGCCCGCAGGTCCTGCAGGCCACTGGGCGTCGCGCTATCGGCGCCGCCCACCGGCTACTCCCACTCGATCGTGGCCGGGGGCTTGCCGCTGATGTCGTAGACCACCCGGGACACGCCGCGCAGCTCGTTGATGATCCGGTTGGACACGCGGCCGAGGAACTCGTACGGCAGGTGCGCCCAATGCGCGGTCATGAAGTCGATGGTCTCGACCGCGCGCAACGCGATCACCCACTCGTAGGCACGAGCGTCGCCAACCACGCCGACCGACTTGACCGGCAGGAACACCGCGAAGGCCTGGCTGGTCTTGTCGTACAGCCCCGCCTTGCGCAGTTCGTCGATGAAGATGTGGTCGGCCTTGCCGAGCAGTTCTGCGTACTCGCGCTTCACCTCGCCCAGGATGCGCACGCCCAGCCCCGGACCCGGGAACGGGTGGCGGTAGACCATCGTCTCCGGCAGGCCCAGCTCGACGCCGAGGCGGCGGACCTCGTCCTTGAACAACTCGCGCAGCGGCTCGACCAGGCCCATTCTCATGTGCTCGGGGAGACCGCCGACGTTGTGGTGGCTCTTGATGACGTGGGCCTTGCCGGTCTTGCTGCCGGCCGACTCGATCACGTCGGGGTAGATCGTGCCCTGCGCCAGCCACTTCGCGTTGCGCAACCGGTCGGCTTCCTCGTCGAAGATCTCGACGAACAGGTTGCCGATGATCTTGCGCTTGGCCTCCGGGTCGGCGACCCCTTCGAGCGCCTTGAAGTAGCGGTCGGCGGCATCTACGCGGATCACCTTGACGCCCATGTGCTCGGCGAACATCGCCATGACCTGGTCGCCTTCCTGCCAGCGCAGCAGCCCCGTGTCGACGAACACACAGGTCAGCTGCTCGCCAATCGCCTTGTGCAGCAGCGCGGCGACCACCGAGGAGTCGACCCCGCCCGACAGGCCAAGGATCACCTCGTCGTCGCCGACCTGCTCGCGTACGCGGGCGATCTGGTCGTCGATGATGTGGGCGGCGGTCCACAGCGTCTGGCAACCGCAGATCTCGGTGACGAAACGACGCAGCAGGGTCTGGCCCTGAAGCGTGTGGGTGACCTCGGGGTGGAACTGCACGCCGTACCAGCGCTTGTCTTCGTCGGCCATCGCGGCGACCGGGATCCGGTCGGTCTGCGCGGTCACGATGAAACCAGGCGGCGCGGTGGCGACGTGGTCGCCGTGGCTCATCCAGACATTCAGGCGTGGCTCGCCGCCGTGGTCCGACAGTCCGCCGAGCAGCGCATCGTGAGCTACGAGGTCCACTTCGGCATGGCCGAACTCGCGCGCGTCGGCGGCTTCGGTGCTGCCGCCTAGTTGCGCGGCCAGCGTCTGCATCCCATAGCAGATGCCGAGGATCGGCAGGCCGGCGTCGAACACCTCCTGCGGCGCCCGCGGCGCACCCGCCACGGTGGTCGACTCCGGGCCGCCCGAGAGGATGATGCCCTTCGCGCCGTAACGGGCGATCTCCGCCGGGTCGTGGTCCCACGCCCAGATCTCGCAGTAGACGCCGATCTCGCGGATGCGGCGGGCGATCAGCTGCGTGTACTGCGCGCCGAAGTCGAGGATCAGGATCTTGTCGGAATGGATGTCGGTCATGGGTCAGCCGGCGCGGTAGTTCGGCGGTTCCTTGGTGATCTGCACGTCGTGCACGTGGCTCTCGCGCGTGCCGGCGTTGGTGACCCGGACAAACTGCGGCTGCTTGCGCATCTCGTCGATGGTTGCGCAACCGACGTAGCCCATCGTGGCGCGCAGTCCGCCGGTCAGTTGGTGGACCACGCCACGCAACGGGCCGCGGTACGGGACGCGGCCTTCGATGCCTTCGGGTACGAGCTTGTCGGCGTCGCTGGCGTCCTGGAAATAGCGGTCCTTGGAACCCTTCTCCATCGCCGCCAGGCTGCCCATGCCGCGGTAGTTCTTGTAGCTGCGGCCCTGGAACAGCTCGGTCTCGCCGGGCGACTCCTCGGTGCCGGCAAACAGGCCGCCGACCATCACCGTCGACGCACCGGCGGCCAGCGCCTTGCCGATGTCACCCGAGTAGCGGATTCCGCCGTCGGCGACCAGCGGGATACGGTCCTGCAGCGCCTCGGCGACCATGTCGATGGCGGTGATCTGGGGCACGCCCACGCCGGCAACGATGCGGGTGGTGCAGATCGAGCCTGGGCCGACGCCCACCTTCACCGCATCCGCGCCGTGGTCCATCAGGGCCAGTGCGGCATCGCCGGTGACGATGTTGCCGCCGATGACCTGCAGTTGCGGGAAGTTCTTCTTGACCCAGCGGACGCGCTCGAGCACGCCCTGCGAATGGCCGTGCGCGGTGTCAACCACCACCACGTCGACGCCGGCCGCGGCCAGCGCCTCGACCCGGGATTCGGTGTCGCCGCCGACGCCGACCGCGGCGCCGACCAGCAGGCGCTCGCTGCTGTCGTAGGCGGCGTTGGGGTTGTCGGACTTCTTCTGGATGTCCTTCACCGTGATCAGGCCGCGCAGTTCGAACGCGTCGTTGACCACCAGCACCTTCTCGATGCGGTGCTTGTGCAGCAGGCCGAGCACCTCGTCGTCGGCCGCGCCCTCCTTGACCGTGATCAGGCGTTCCTTGCGGGTCATGATGTTGCGGACGGGATCTTCCGGGCGCGTCTCGAAACGCATGTCGCGGCTGGTGACGATACCGACCAGCTGCCCGCCATCGACCACCGGCACGCCGGAGATGTTGCGCTCGCGGGTCAGCTTGAGCACGTCGGCGATGCTGGTCTCGGGTCCGACGGTGAACGGCGACTTGATGACGCCGGCCTCGAACGTCTTGACCTGCGCCACCTGCGCGGCCTGCTGGGCCAGCGTCATGTTCTTGTGCAGGATGCTCAGGCCGCCAAGCTGCGCCATGGCGATGGCGAGGCGGGCTTCGCTCACGGTGTCCATGGCCGCCGACAGGATCGGCAGGCGGATGGTGAGGTCACGGGTGACGCGGGTGGAGAGCGAGACGTCCTTCGGAAGGACGGTCGAATGCGCGGGGACGAGCGATACGTCGTCGAAAGTCAGCGCTTCAGCCTGGATGCGCAACATGGGCGGGCCCGGGGAGGATGAAGC
Source organism: Lysobacter zhanggongensis (assembly GCF_046638635.1). NCBI lineage: Bacteria > Pseudomonadati > Pseudomonadota > Gammaproteobacteria > Lysobacterales > Lysobacteraceae > Lysobacter > Lysobacter zhanggongensis. Next base: position 40,822 of record NZ_JBJXHK010000010.1, on the reverse strand, counting down.
GCGTCATTCTACCGCGTTCGGGGCCCCCGCATGCGCGTGCCGGCCACCCGGGATCCCAGCCGGTCAGGCGCCGGAGGCCTTGTCGGCCGCCTCCGCCGCTTCCAGCGTGTTCTGCATCAGGGTCGCGACCGTCATCGGCCCCACCCCACCCGGCACCGGAGTGATCCAGCTGGCCCGGCGCGAGGCCGCCTCGAACCCGACGTCACCGACCAAGCGGCCGTCGTCGAGCCGGTTGATGCCCACGTCGATCACCACCGCGCCGGGCTTGACCCACTCACCGGGGATCAGTTGCGGGCGCCCGACGGCGACCACGAGGATATCGGCGCCCCGCACGGCGGCCTCCAGCACGTCCGGCGGCGTGAACTTGTGGCAGGACGTGGTGGTGCAGCCGGCGATCAGCAACTCCAGGGCCATTGGCCGGCCGACGTGGTTGGAAACGCCCACCACGGTCGCGCTGGCGCCGCGGACCGGGCGATCGGTGTAGGCCAGCAGCGTCGTGATGCCGCGCGGCGTGCACGGACGCAGGCCGAACTGGCGCAGCGCCAGGTGGCCCACGTTCTCCGGGTGGAAGCCGTCGACATCCTTCGCAGGGCTGATCCGGTGGATGAGGGCCGTGGCGTCGCGACGGTCGGGCAAGGGCAGCTGGACCAGGATGCCGTGCACGTCGGGATCGGCGTTGAGCCGATCGATGAGTGCGAGGAGTTCGTCGTCGCCGGTGTCGGCGGGGAGGTCGAAGTCGATCGCGCGGATGCCGACCTTCTCGGCGGCACGGCGCTTGTTGCGTACGTACACCGACGAAGCCGGATCGCTGCCGACCAGCACAACCGCCAAGCCCGGCGGTTTGCGCCCGTCGGCGACGCGGGCGGCTACCCGTGCCTTGAGATTGTCGAGCAGGTCCTCGGCGATGCCCTTGCCATCCAGGATGCGGGCGGTGGCGGGCATGTCGGTCATGGAGGAGCGGGCCTGCGGTCAATGCGGCCTGCCATTATCACTGATCGACCGGTGGAGATGTCCCGGCCGGGCAGCGAGGTACGCCGGAGCCGACGACGCACTGCACACAACACTGCACGGGGGCGGCCTGCCCCGGCCCGGGAAGCGCCTGCGCCGGTGCAGCCACGGGCCGCAGCGACGGGTCCAGCTTCAACAGCGCGGCCCAGTCCTGGCGGTTGAAGCTGCAGCCGGCCTCGTTTGCCGGCGAGCATGCCGGGGTCCCGCGCGGCAGCCCCCAGATGCGGCCGTCGCGGTTGAGCGGAAGGATCCGCGTCGTCACGCTGTGCAGCACGTTGCCGCCCACCAGTTGGAGCCGGCCACCACCGGCGGCGACCACGATCTCGCAATGCATCGGCAGGGACGCCGTCGGATTGCCGGCCAGCCACGATCGCAGGCCGGCATGCCCCATCGGCGATGCGCCGCGGACATAGCACAGCATGTCGCCGGCCGTGGGGGAGGCGTTATCGGGGTCGACCAGCCGGTACGGTCCGGTGCCCGATCCCGTGTACGCATTGCGCACGTAGTCGACGTGGCGCGGAGACGGCTGGAACCCCGGCACGCCCGCGCGCACCATCACGAACGAAATGAACGCCGCCGACCAGGGCTGGTCGATGACGAAGGCGCGGCAGTCCGGCGCCGGATAGGCCAGTGATCCCGCCCGCGCGCAGGTGCCCGCACCCGGGAAGGCATTCATCTCCCACAGCAGGCCGCTGCCACGCCAGTACTCGGCGACGCGTTTCCAGGCCGGGGTCGCACCATCCGCGAGCACACCGGCCTCGGCTTCCGTCATCGACATGCTCGCAAGGTGTCCCTGCGCGTTGATGAAAGGCTCGTACCAGAGCAGGCTCTCCTGGCAGGCCATTGTCGCGATGCGCTCGCCGAGGGTGTCGGCAGGGACGGGAGCAGCGCCCGTGCAGTTCGCGGACGCCCTGTCCGCGGGCACCAGCGACAGTGCCAAGCACGCCGCGGCCAGCCAGGCCCATCGCCATCCCGTTGTCGCCATCGATCACTCTCCGCCGTGCGTCTATCCCCGCATGGTCCGGGCGTCGCGTGAGCGGGAGGTGCAGCCGCACCTGTGCGCTGCGGTCAGCCCGCGCAGAACTGCTGGTAGTCGATGTACCCGGGGAACGGTACGCCTGGTGCACAGACGGTGCAGCCGGGATCGGCCTGCAGGCGGGTCTCGTGGAAGCGCATCGACAGCGCGTCGAACTGCAGCAGCCGCCCGGCCAGCGGCTCGCCGATGCCGAGGATGAGCTTCACGACCTCGGTTGCCTGCAGCATTCCGATGACCCCCGGGAGCACGCCCAGCACGCCGGCTTCGCTGCAGTTCGGTGCGGCCTCCGGCGGCGGGGGTTCGGGGAACAGGCAGCGATAGCACGGCGCCTGGCCGCGGTGGCGCCCCGCATCGAAAACGCTGACCTGGCCATTGAAACGATGAACCGCCCCGTACACCAATGGCTTGCCAAGCTTCACGCAGGCGTCGTTGAGCAGGTAACGCACCGGGAAATTGTCCGCGCCGTCGAGCACCACGTCCGCATCCGCGATCAGCCTTTCGACGTTCTCGGCGGTGATGCGCTCGCGCATGCCGATGACGCGGATGGTCGGATTGAGCGCTTCCAGCGACATGCGGGCCGACTCGACCTTGGGCACGCCGATCCGCGCGTCGGTGTGCAGGATCTGCCGCTGCAGGTTGCTGCGGTCGACCACGTCGTCGTCTGCCAGGCGCAGCGTGCCGACGCCGGCCGCGGCGAGATAGTAGGCGGCCGGGGAACCCAGTCCGCCGGCGCCCACCACGGCGACCGTCGCCTGTTGCAGCCGTCGCTGACCGGCCTCGCCGACCTCGGGCAGGCGGAGGTGCCGCGAGTAGCGGTCGTTGAAGTCCAGGTCACCGTGGGCGACCACCAGTGGCAGGTCGTCGAGCCGCCACTGGCGCGTGCCACCTTCGACCGACGCGACGCGGCGATAGCCGGCCTGCGCCAGAGCCTCGGCCGCCTGGAGGGATCGCCCGCCCACCTCGCAGATGAGAACGATCTCGCGATCGGCGTCGGGCAACACCGCCCCGGGGGCGGCTTCCAGCTCGCCACGCGCCACGCCCAGCGCCCCTTCGGCCATGCCGAGTGCGCGTTCGTGCGGCTCGCGGACATCGATGAGCACGGCACCCCCGAGCTGGCGGCGACGGGCCTCGGCTGGGGTGATGGTGTCGACCGCCATGTGCTGCCCGGCTCCTACTTGCCCCGCTTGACGTGCCGGATCAGGCGGCGCTTCTTTGCGACCTGCTTGTCGGTCAGCACGTTCTTCTTGCCCTCGTACGGGTTGCTGCCTTCCTTGAAAATGAAGCGCACCGGCGTGCCGACCAGCTTGAAGCGCTTGCGGAAGAAGTTCTCCAGGTAGCGCTTGTAGGTTTCGCTCAGGGTACGCAGGCGGTTGCCGTGAATTGCGAACGTCGGCGGGTTGCTGCCCACCGGATGCGCGAATCGCAGCTTGGCGACGTGGCCACGCACCACCGGCGGTGGGTTGGCCTCGTAGGCGATCTCCACCGCGCGGGTGATCTCGCTGGTGCTGAACTCGCGCGTGGCCGACTCATGGGCCCGGTGGATGGCGTTGAACAGCTCGCGCAGGCCCGAACCGTGCTTGGCGCTGATGCGCACCGCCTCGGCCCAGTCCACGAAGGAAAGCTTGCGGGCCAGCAGCGCTTCGGCCTGCTGGCGCTGGTAATCGCTCTGCCCGTCCCACTTGTTGACCGCGACCACGAGCGCGCGGCCGGCGTCGAGCGCGTAGCCCAGCACACTGGCATCCTGGTCGGTGACGCCCTCGCCGGCATCCAGCATCACCACCGCGACCTGGCACTGCTCGATCGCCTGCAGGGTCTTGATGATGGAGAACTTCTCGACGGCCTCGTCGACACGCGACTTGCGGCGCAGGCCGGCAGTGTCGATCAGGCGATACAGGCGCCCGTCGCGCTCCATGTCGATGGCGACCGAGTCGCGGGTCGTGCCGGGCACGTCGGACGCGATCATCCGTTCCTCGCCGAGCAGGCGGTTCACCAGCGTGGACTTGCCCACGTTGGGGCGGCCGATGAAGGCGACCCGGATGCGCGACGGATCGGTGTCGAGCTCGCTGGTCGCGCCCTCCTCCGGCAACCGGGCGACGATCTCGTCGATGAGGTCGTCGATGCCCTGCCGGTGCGCCGAAGAGGTCGCGACGACGTCGCGGATGCCGTAACGGGCAAACTCGTTGATCGCCGCCTCGGTGTCGATGCCGTCGGTCTTGTTGACAACCAGCACGGTCGGCCGCGCGGTCTTGCGCAACCAGGCCAGGATCTCGTCGTCCATCGCCGAGGCGCCCTCGCGCCCGTCCACGATGAACAGCACCAGGTCGGCCTCGGTCGCCGCCGCCCGCGCCTGGCGGGTGGTGGCGCCGACCAGGCCTTCGTCCTCGCCGGCGATGCCCCCGGTATCCACCAGTGCGAAGTGGCGCTGTCCCTCGGGCCGGCACACGCCGTAGTGGCGGTCGCGCGTCACCCCCGGCTGGTCGTGGACCAGCGCGTCGCGGGTACGCGTGAGCGCGTTGAACAGGGTGGATTTGCCGACGTTGGGTCGACCAACGAGCGCGACGAGCGGAAGCATGGATTCAGCCGGTTGGGGGCGTAATGCGGAAGGCGATGCGGCAAACATACCGCGTCGACACGTGGAGTCGCCGGTCCCCGGAAACAGGGACGGCGGCCGGACGGACGGTGTCGTCCATTATCGGCCGCCGTCCCGGGTTTTCGCCAATCGGTTACTGGGCGACGCGGAAGGCGCTCAGTTCGCCGTCGACGTCCTGCACGACGAGGATGTCGCCATCCACCACCGGCACGCCGCGCAGGGCATCGCCGCCGGCGCGGGCACGGGCGACGAATGCGCCGGTCCCGAGGTCCATCCAGTGCAGGTAGCCGTCGTAGTCGCCGACGACCGCGTAGCCGCCGTGGATCGCGGGTGCCGTCAGGTTGCGACGGGCCAGGGCCGCCTGGGTCCAGAGCGCGGTGCCGCCGCGCTTGTCCAATCCATGGACGCTGCCGTCGGGGGAGCTGACGACGACCACGCTGTCAGCGGCGGCGACCCGGCCGGGGCCGCCATGGTCGCTGAGCCACATCGGCTGGCCGGACGGGGCATCGATGGCCATCGTGCGGCCGTCGTAACTGGTCGCCAGCAGCGTGGTGTCGTCCAGGACCGGGGTACCGTCGACGTCGGCCATGCGGTCGAGCTCCGTGCGCCCTTCCTGCTGGCCCACCGCCTGCTCCCACAGCGGACGCCCGTCGGCGGCGGCCAACGCGGCCACGCTGCCATCGTCGCTGCCAACGAAAACATAGCCCGGGCCGAGCACCGGTGCGTCGTTGCCACGGACCGACAGCGATGGCACGTCGCGGTTCCAGAACCAACGGCGTTCGCCGGTGGCCGCGTCAAACGCGGTCAGCCGACCGTCGTTGGAGCGGACGAACACCATCCCCAGCCCGACCGCGGGCTCTGCGATGATCTCGTTGCCGACCTTTGCCCGCCAGCGCTCCTCACCGGTGGCCGCGTCGAGGGCGATCACGTCGCCGTCGAGGCTGCCGACCGCGACCAGGCCCTCACCAACACCGGGACCGCCACTCAGGCGCAATTCGCTTTCGTAATGCCAGACGCGCTTGCCGGACTGCAGCTCGAACGCGTGCACGCCGCCTTCGACCGCAGCCGCGTAGACCCGACCGTCGGCGATGGCCGGATGCTGACGCGCGCCCAGCGCGCCCTCGCCCTTGCCCGCGTCCACCGACCACAGCTCGCTGACGGATGCGGTCGGGGTGAATTCGGTCAGTGCGGCCGGCTTGGTGTTGTCCTTGTCCTTGCCGTCGAACCATCCCTTGACGGTGCTGCAGCCGGAAACGGCGAGCACGCAGAGCGCCAGCGCGGAAACGCGCAGCACGGCCGCCGGCGCGGATGCGCCGGAAAGCGGAATCGATACTTGCTTCATCAGGACTTCGCCTCGGGGGTGGTGGGCGTACCGCCGACTTCCATCAGCTTGAGCTCGAGCAACTGGCGCTGCGGCGCGGCGACGTCGAGTGCCGCCAATGCCTGCGCGTAGTCCTCGCGCGCCTGTTCGGTCCGGCCCAGCGCCTGCTGCGCGTCGCCACGGACCTCCAGCGCGGACGGCGTGCTTGCATCGGCAAGCGATGCCAGCGCCGCATCGGCCTGGTCGGTCGCGATCAGCAACCGGGCCAGCCGCTGGTTGACGACGTCGGCCACGGCCGGGTTGCCCGGTTTGATCGCGCGTAGCGTCACGATGGCCTTGTCGATTTCACCGGCGTCGACCTGGGCGGCCGCCAGCTCGAGCGCGGAGAGGTTGGCGAACACGCCATCTTCCAGCGCTGCGACCTTGGCGGCGGCCTGCTCATCATTGGCTTCGATTGCGCTGACCGCAGCGTGATAGCTGTCGGCCGCGGCGAGGTCCTGCTGCAGGTCGTGCTGCTGCCACCACTTCCAGCCGCCAATGGCCGCCAGGCCCAGGACGATGCCGCCAATCAGGCCGGCGCCGTTGGTACGCAGCCACTCAAGGACGCGTTCGCTTTGTTCGTGTTCGTCGAGCAGGTCGTCTATTGCCATGCGGTAGCTGCTATCCCGCCCCGGCCGTGGGCCGGAGTCGATTGATTACGGACGAGCCCGCAGGGCGGGCCGGTGGGTCGGACCCGTCGGGTCAGTCGACGACCGGCGCGAGGGAACCCTCAGAGGATAGCGTAAAGCGGGCCACGTTCGCGCGGCTGAATGGCGCCAGGTCCACAGGCTCGCCTGCGCTGAGCACCTTCACCGCAGAGGTGTTGCCGAGGACGATGCGACCGACCTCGCCCTTGTCGTAGGTGCGGCGATCGCCGGCATCCAGCAGACCCTTCTCCAGCGAGCTGCCGTCGGGCGCAAACACCTGCACCCAGCTTTCCCCCTCGAACGCGAGCGACAGTGCTGGCGCCGACTGGCGCTGGGCCGGCGCGCCGCGCATGGTGCCCATCGAGGCGATCAGCGGCGTGCGCTGGGGGGTTGCAGCCGGCTCGGGCCGGGAGGCCTCGGCCAGTGACGCCGGCACGTCCAGCGATTCGACCTGCGGGTCGTTGGAAAGGTGCGGATGGGTCGCCAGCCACACCGGCACGGCAATGACCGCGGTGATCGCGATGTACACCGCACGCCGGGTGCCCTGCTCCAGCAGGTGGCGGTACCGGGGGATGTGGCTGTGGCTGACCAGCTCGGGCGGTGCGACAGGACCAACCTGGGACTGGACGAGGTCGGCCTCCAGGTCGATGCGCATCAGGCGCGCATAGCTGCGCAGCTGCCCGCGGACGAACACCGGGGCGCCGATGACGGCCCAATCGTCGGATTCAAGTGCATCGATGACCCGCACAGGCATTTTCAGCCGGGCGGAAACCTGCTCGCGGGACATGCCCGCCTGCTCCCGTGCCTGCCGAAGGCGGGCGCCACAGCTGTCGCCGCCCTCTGGCGTCGTCTGGTTCGACTGCATCATCGTTTCCCGTCATCCCCTGTTCCGGAGCCCGACGTCGCCGGGAACTCCGCCCGCAGCCGTTGAACGTATCGGTCGGCGGCCTCCTTGTCGCCGAGTTTCTGTTCGATTTGTGACGCAAGCAACAACGCGGCCGGATCCGCCGGTGCCGCCGCCAGCCGACGCTGCGAGAACGCGCGCGCCTGGAAGGCCCGGCCGGCGCTGAACTCGTGGCGTGCCATCGCACCCAATGCCACCGGGTTCTCAGGATCGGACTGCAACGCGGACTCCAACAGCTCGACCCCCGCTTCGGCCTGCCCAGCATCGATCGCGCAGGCGCCGGCGTTGGCCATCGCAGTGGTCCGGCGCGGATAATTGGGGTCGGCCAACGCCCGCTGGAACCACTCGAGCGATTCGACCGGGCGGCCATTCGCGCACAGCCAGGTGCCGTAGTTATTGAACATGGCGCCCTGGTGCGGCGCCAGCTCCACGGCGCGGCGATAATGATCCCCCGCGCTGGCGACCTCGCCCCGCCGGTCGGCGACAACCGCCCGTACGGTGTGGGCCGCCGCCGAGCCCGGGTCCTGCTTCAGCGCCTCGTCGGCGAACGCGCCCGCCTCGTCGATCCGACCGGCAGCAAACGCGGCCTGGGCCTGTTGCAACGCCTTGCGGGCACCGTCCTGGCGATTATCGGTGCGGATGTCCAGTTCCGGTGCGGTGCGGTGGAAGTCGCCCCGCCCGAGGTCGGGTTTTACGAAGGTGAGGCGGTTGCAGCCTGAGGCAGCCAGCAGCATCAATACGCACAACCCCCACTCCACACGCCGTGCAGTGCCGCGCTCAAGCGGCCGCATCGTCGATCCCCCGCTCCGCGAGTGTCTTGCGGAACTCCGCCTGGCGACGAGTCCTGTCCATCACCTGGCCCTTGAGCTGCCCGCAGGCGGCATCGATGTCGTCACCGCGGGTCCGGCGGACGGTCGTCAGCACGCGCGCATCCTGCAGCAACTTCTGGAACGCGCGGATGTCGTCCTCCGGCGACCGCTCGAACTGCGTGCCCGGGAAAGGGTTGAACGGAATCAGGTTGACCTTCGCGGCGTCCTTCATCTGGACCGCGTTGTCGAACTGCCGCATCAGCCGAGCGAGCTCGCGCGCATGCTGGGGCTGGTCGTTGACGCCCTTCATCAGGGTGTACTCGAAGGTGATCGAGGAGCGCGGCTTACGCTTGACGTAGCGCTGGCAGGCCGCCATCAGCTCGGCGATCGGGTATTTCTTGTTGAGCGGAATCAACTCGGTCCGCAGCGCATCGTTGGGCGCATGCAGCGACACCGCCAGCGAGACATCGCTGGCCTGGCCGAGCTGGTCGATCTGCGGGACCAGACCGGAGGTCGACAGGGTCACCCGCTTGTTGGCCAGGCCGTAACCCAGGTCGTCGCGCATGATGCTCATCGCGCGCACGACGTTATCGAAATTCATGAGCGGCTCGCCCATGCCCATCATCACCACGTTGGTCAGCTTGCGCTGCTGGTGCGGCAGGTTGCCGAGCTGGCGGGCGGCAATCCAGACCTGGCCGATGACCTCGGCGGTGGTCAAATTGCGGTTGAAGCCCTGGGTGGCGGTGGAGCAGAAGGTGCAGTTGAGCGCGCAGCCCACCTGGCTGGACACGCACAGCGTGCCGCGGCCCTTGTCGGGGATGTAGACCGCCTCGATGGCGTTCTTCGGGTCCATGCCGATCAGCCACTTGATGGTGCCGTCGGTGGAAGGCTTCTCCAGCAGGACCATCGGCGCGCGGACTTCGGCGTGCTCGTGCAGCTTGGCGCGCAGCGCCTTGCCGAGGTCCGTCATCTGGTCGAAATCGGTGACGTAGCGGTGGTGGATCCACTTCATCACCTGGTGCGCGCGGTAGCGCTTCTCGCCCAGGACGTTTTCGAAGAAGTCCTCGAGCGAGACGCGGTCGAGGTCGAAGATGTTGGTCTTCGACCCCGCCGCGGCATTGCCGGCCTTGTCTCCCGCAGGCGCTGCCGTGCCCCGCGTGGCCGCTTCGGGCGATGCGGTGGCGAGGACGATGTCGATGGCGTTGTCGCGGGTGGTCATGGCCTGGTGTTACGTGTTGATCAGCGAGCGTAGACGTCCGTCGCCGGGAAGAAGTACGCGATCTCGTTCGCGGCGTTCTCCAGGCTGTCCGAACCGTGCACGGCGTTGGCGTCGATGCTGTCGGCAAAGTCCGCGCGGATGGTGCCGGCGGCGGCGTCCTTCGGGTTGGTGGCACCCATCAGGTCGCGGTTCTTCAGCACCGCACCCTCGCCCTCCAGCACCTGGATCATCACCGGGCCGGAAATCATGAACTCGACCAGCGCACCGAAGAACGGACGCTCGCGGTGGACGGCGTAGAACCCTTCGGCCTCCGCCTTGGACAGGTGCTTCATCTTCGAGGCGACGACCTTCAGGCCGGCCTTCTCGAAACGGGTGTAGATCTCGCCGATGACGTTCTTGGCGACGGCATCGGGCTTGATGATGGACAGGGTGCGCTCCAGCGCCATGGGGATGTCTCCGGTTGGCGGGTCGCGGCCGTCATGAGGTATCGGTACGCGCCCGAGGATAACAGAAAAACCCGCGTCAGGACGCGGGTTTAGCCGATATGGCTGCGGTAATGCTACCGGATTGGCGGTCGGGATTGCACGGATTTTCGCTTATCCGCCGGTGCCGGCATTTGACGGTTCACTTGCATCGGCCTAGCATCAAACAAGCGTTTGATTCATGACGAGCCCGCGACCCCGAGATGGCCACCACCACCCACTTCTCCACCAAGGACCGGATCCTCGGCGCCGCCGAGGAACTGTTCGCCCAGTTCGGGTTTGCCGGCACCTCGCTCCGCCAGGTCACCAGCCGCGCCGATGTCAACATCGCAGCGGTCAACTACCACTTCGGCAGCAAGGAAAACCTCGTCAACGAGGTGTTCCGCCGTCGCATGGACGACATGAGCCGGCAGCGGATCGACGCGCTGAAAGCCGCCACCACGCAGCATCCCGGCGAGCTGGAGCCAATCCTCGCGGCTTTTGTCGAGCCCGCCCTGGCGCTTGCGCAGGACCGCCACGGCGGCGGTGCGTTCGTGCGGGTTGTCGCCCGCGCTTACGCCGAGAAGAACGACACCCTGCGCAAGTTCCTGTCCGACCACTACGGGCATGTCCTGCGCGAGTTTGCCAAGGCGATTGCGGGCTGTGTCCCCGGCCTGAGCAAGGAAGAGCTGTACTGGCGGCTGGATTTCCTGGCCGGCGCGCTGACCTACGCGATGGCCGATTTCGGCCTCATCAAGCGGCCGGCCGGCGTCGGCGAGAAAGCCCACCGCGAACGCTGCGCGCGCGAGTTGATCCGGTTCGCGGCCGCCGGATTCAAGAGCTGAACCCCGTATTTCCATGGAGTTACAAGACATGTCTGACAAATTGCTTGTACGTCGCGCAGCGGTGCTTGGCGCGGGCGTCATGGGCGCGCAGATCGCCGCCCACCTGACCAATGCCGGGGTCGACACCGTGCTGTTCGACCTCCCGGCCAAGGAAGGTGACCCCAACGGCATCGCCAACAAGGCGATTGCGGGCTTGGCCAAGCTCAACCCGGCGCCGCTGGCGGACAAGGCGCTCGCCCGGCGCATCACCGCGGCCAACTACGACACCGGCCTGGCGTTGCTGGAGGATTGCGACCTGGTGATCGAGGCGATCGCCGAGCGGATGGACTGGAAGCAGGACCTGTACCGCAAGATCGCCCCGCACGTGCCGGCCCACGCGGTGCTGGCCAGCAACACCTCCGGCCTGGGCATCAACAAGCTTGCCGAGGTACTGCCCGAGGAGATGCGCCACCGCTTCTGCGGCGTGCACTTCTTCAACCCGCCGCGCTACATGCACCTGGCCGAGCTGATCCCGGCGCGCAGCACAGACGCAGCCGTGCTGCGGGGGCTGGAGGCATTCCTGACCACGACGCTCGGCAAGGGCGTTGTGATCGCCAAGGACACACCGAACTTCATCGGAAACCGCATCGGCGTGTTCTCGATGCTGGCGGCGATGCACCACACCACGCAGTTCAAGCTGGGCTTCGACACCGTTGACGCGCTGACCGGCCCGGCGATCGGCCGGCCGAAGTCGGCAACCTATAGGACCGCCGACGTGGTCGGGCTGGACACCATGGTCCACGTCATCAAGACCATGGCCGACACCCTGCCGGAAGACCCGTGGCACAAGTATTTCAAGGCCCCCAAGTGGCTGTCGGGCCTGGTCGACAAGGGCGCGCTCGGTGCGAAGACCGGTGCCGGCTTCTACACCAAGAAGGGCAAGGACATCCTGGTGTTGGATGTGCAGGCTCAGGACTACCGCGCTTCCGACACCAGCTTGGACCCCGAAGTCGCCGCGCTGCTGAAGGAGCGTGACCCGGCCGCGAAGTTCGCGGCCCTGCGCGCCAGCGCGCACCCGCAGGCGAAGTTCTTGTGGAGCTGCTTCCGCGACACCTTCCATTACAGCGCCTACCACCTCAAGGACATCGCCGAGACCGCGCGCGACGTCGACTTCGCGATGCGCTGGGGCTACGGCTGGTCCGTCGGTCCGTTCGAGAGCTGGCAGGCCGCGGGCTGGAAGCAGGTTGCCGAGTGGATCGCCGAGGACATCGTCGCCGGCGACGCGATGAGCAGCGCCTCCCTGCCCGATTGGGTGTTCGACGGCCGCGACGCGGTGCACACCAGCGACGGGAGCTACAGCCCCGGCCGCGACACCCTGGTGCCGCGCTCGTCCAACCCGGTGTATGCGCGCCAGCGCTTCCCCGACGCGTTGCTCGGCGAGAAGGCGTCCCAGGGCCGCACCGTGTTCGAGAACGAAGGCGTGCGGATGTGGATCGACCAGGGTGCCGACGGTGCGTCCGACGACATCGCGGTGGTCAGCTTCAAGACCAAGATGCACACGGTCAACGACCACGTCCTCAATGGCTTGCAGGAAGCGGTGCGGATCGCCGAACGCGACTTCCGCGGGCTCGTGATCTGGCAGCCGAAGGAGCCGTTCTCGGCAGGGGCGGACCTGGCCGGCGCGCTGGGGCTGCTGCAGGCGGGCGACGTGGCGGGCTTCGACGCGATGGTCGCCAACTTCCAGCGCACCAGCCAGGCGATCAAGTACTCGCTGGTGCCGGTGGTGGCGGCGGTGCGCGGCCTGGCGCTCGGCGGCGGCTGCGAGTTCCAGATGCACTCGGCCCGCACCGTGCTGGGGCTGGAAAGCTACATCGGCCTGGTCGAGGCGGGCGTCGGCCTGCTGCCGGCCGGTGGCGGCCTGAAGGAGCTGGCCGTGCGTGCGTCCGACGCGGCGGGCCCCGACGGTGACGTGTTTGCCGGGCTCAAGACCGTGTTCGAAACCGTGGCGATGGCCAAGGTCGCGACCTCGGCGATGGAAGCCAAGTCGCTCCAGCTCGCGCGCAAGGACGACGTCGTCGTCTTCAATGCGTTCGAACTGCTGCACGTGGCCAAGGCGCAGGCCCGTGCGCTGGCCGAATCGGGATACCGCCCGCCCCTGCCCGCCCGCGCGATCCGGGTTGCCGGCGATGTCGGCATCGCGACGTTCAAGATGATGCTGGTGAACATGCTCGAGGGCCGCTTCATCTCCGCCCACGACTACGAGATCGCCACCCGGATCGCGACCGTGCTGTGCGGCGGCGAAGTCGACCGGCATTCGGTGGTTGATGAAGCCTGGCTGCTGCGACTGGAGCGCGAACATTTCGTGGCACTGGCGCAGATGCCCAAGACCCAGGAACGCATCGCCCACATGCTCAAGACCGGCAAGCCGCTGCGCAACTGAGCGACGACGAGGACATACAGATGACCAAGCAAACCGCAAACAGGCAAGTCCAGGACGCCTACATCGTCGCCGCCACCCGTACACCGGTCGCCAAGGCACGTGGCGCGTTCCGCAACACCCGCCCCGACGACATGCTCGCCCACGTACTCAAGGCGGTGGTCGCGCAGGCGCCGGGGATCGACACCAGTCGCATCGAGGACGCCATCATCGGCTGCGCGATGCCTGAGGGCGAGCAGGGTATGAACGTCGCGCGCATCGGCGTGCTGCTCGCAGGGCTGCCCAACACCATCGCCGCGCAGACCATCAACCGGTTCTGCTCCTCGGGGCTGCAGGCGGTCGCGCTGGCGGCGGACCAGATCCGCCTGGGACAGGCCGACCTGGTACTGGCCGGCGGCACCGAGTCGATGACGATGGTTCCGATGATGGGCAACAAGGTCGCCCTGGCGCCCAGCGTGTTCGAGAAGGACGAGAACGTGGCGATCGCCTACGGCATGGGCATCACCGCCGAGAAGGTCGCCGAGGAGTGGAAGATCAGCCGCGAGGACCAGGACGCGTTCGCGCTCGAGTCGCATCTGAAGGCACTGCGTGCAATCGAGGCCGGCGAGTTCCGCGACGAGATCTCGCCGCTGGAGGTGGTGTCCCACCTGCCCGACCTCGACGGCAACACGATTCGACTGCGCAGGACCCTGGTCGATACCGACGAGGGCCCGCGTGCCGGCTCGACGATCGAGGGGCTGGCGAAGCTGCGGCCGGTCTTCCGGAATGGCCAGTTCGGCGGCACCGTCACCGCCGGCAACAGCTCGCAGATGTCGGACGGCGCCGGCGCCGTGCTGGTGGCGTCCGAGCAGGCGATCAAGGACTACGGCCTTACCCCGCTCGCGCGCTTCGTCAGCTTCTCGGTGGCCGGCGTGCGCCCGGAGGTGATGGGCATCGGCCCGATCGCGGCGATTCCCAAGGCACTGCGTCAGGCCGGCCTCACCAAGGACCAGCTCGACTGGATCGAGCTCAACGAAGCATTCGCTGCGCAGGCCTTGGCCGTGATCCGTGACAGCGAGCTCGACCCCGCCAAGGTCAATCCGCTGGGCGGCGCGATCGCGCTCGGACACCCCCTCGGAGCCACCGGCGCGGTGCGTACGGCGACCATCGTGCATGGCATGCGCCGCCGCCAGCAGAAGTACGGGCTGGTGACGATGTGCATCGGCACCGGCATGGGCGCCGCCGGTATCTTCGAGGCGCTCTGACCCCGGGCCGGTCGGGGAAAGCGGGTCACACACCGTGCCCGCTTCCGGCGGGTAACAGCCGGGGATTCGTGGCGGGTCAGTCCTCCCCGGCCGCTGCCCTGCCCCGGGATTCACGCCAGTCGCGCCATGCATCGAGCGACTGCGCCCACCAGTAGCTGAGCTGCGCAGCCGCCAGTCCGGCGGGCTTTGCGGCCGTGACCAGCCCAAAGTCGGCAAGCCCGCGCCAGCGGGTATCACCTTCCGCGATTGCCGACGCCAGCAGTTCGCCGGCAAAGGTGGTGGGCGCTACGCCGTGGCCGCCAAAGGCCTGTGCCAGCCACAAGCCCGGCTCGACCTGGCCGATCTGGGGCATCTGGTGGCGCGCGTAGCTCATCAGTCCGGACCAGGCCTGCTCGATGCGCACGTCGCCCAACTGCGGGAAGACACGGAGCATGTCCCGTCGCAGCAGGCGCTCGACCTCGTGCGGCGGCCGGTCCCGTACCGAGATGCGCCCGCCCCACAGCAGCCGTGAATCGGGCAACGGGCGGTAATAGTCGAATGCAAAGCGGGTGTCGTAGACCGCCGCCGGGGTCGACATCACCTCCTGCAAGCGCGGGCCAAGCGGCTCGGTGGCCATGACGTAGGTGGCGATCGGCATGACACCCGCATCGACCTCGCGGCGCAATCCGGCCAGGTAACCGCCGCACGCGAGAACAACCTCGTCGGAAAGTACTTCGCCGTCCGCGGTGCCGATCCGCCAGCCGGGCCCCACCCGCTCGAGCGAGACGGCCGGTGTGTGCTCGTGGATCGCGACGCCGCCAGCGCTCGCCACAGCGGCAAGCCCGGTGATGTACTTGAGCGGATTGAAGTGGAATGCCCGAGGCTCGAACAACGCGTCTCCGTATCGCGTGGTGTGCAACCGGTCGCGAAGTTCGCGGCGGTCGACCCACTCCCAGTCGACGCCGTAGACATCGGCAAGCATGCGCTGGCGGGCAAGCAGCACCGCCGGGTCGTCGAACCAGTTGGCCCACAGCACCCCGGCCTGCGTGTCATCGCACGTGATCCCGTACCGCCGGATCCGGTTGCGGATCGTCTCCACGGCCTCCACGGTGCCGGCGTACAGCTCGCGCGCACGCTGTTTGCCCGATGACTGGAGCAAACGCTCTTCGCCCAGGGAAAACCCGCCGAAGACAAACCCGCCATTGCGCCCTGACGCGCCGTGGCCCACCGCGTGGGCTTCGAGCAGGACCACATCCTGCATACCGCGCTCGACCAGTCCCAGGGCGGTGTTCAAACCCGCGAATCCGCCGCCGATGACGCAGACGCGTGCCTGCCTGCGACCACCCAGTTCCGCGTAGTGCCCGGCGCGAGCCAGCGTGGCCTGGTAGTAGGAGCTCGTCACACCACCAGTCAGCCGCCGGTGGCGCCGGTTGTCAACCACGCCCTACTCGAGCTCGGTGACACCCATCTCGCGCAGCGCGTCCTGCATCAACCCCTGCGCCGCGTCGCTGAGCTTTTCGTGATCGAGCGCGTAGCGGATGGTGGCCTCGATCAGGCCCAGGTGCGTACCGCAGTCGAATCGCGTGCCCTGGAACCGATAGGCATTAACCGGCTGCTCCTGCAGGAGCGCGGCGATTGCATCGGTGAGCTGGATCTCACCGCCGGCGCCGCGGCCGGTGGCTTCCAGCAGGTCGAAAATGCGCGGGTTCAACACGTAGCGCCCCACCACCGCCAAGGTGCTCGGCGCGTCGGCGGGATCGGGCTTCTCGACGATTGCGCGGATGCGACCCTGCCGGTTGGCGAAGTCGTCGGTGGCGACGATGCCGTAGCTGGCGGTCTTCTCGCGCGGAACGTCCTGCACCGCAATGACGCTGGCGCCGGTTGCCTCGGCAGCGTCGGCCATCTGCGCGAGGGCGCCGGCGCCGCGGTTCCAGATCAGGTCGTCAGGCAGGATCACCGCGAACGGTTCGTCCCCGACGACCGGCTTGGCACACAGCACCGCGTGCCCGAGCCCGAGTGCTTCCGTCTGGGTCACGAACACTGCGCGAACGCCGGCAGGAAGTACGTTACGGATCAACTCCAGCTGCTCGTGCTTGCCGGCGGCCTCGAGCTTCTGCTCGAGCTCGTAGGCCTTGTCGAAGTAGTCCGCGACCGCGTGCTTGTAGCGGTTGGTGACGAAGATGAGCGTGTCGCACCCCGCCTCGATGGCCTCGTCGACGGCGTACTGGATCAGCGGCCGGTCGATGATCGGCAGCATTTCCTTGGGAACGGTCTTGGTGGCGGGGAGAAAGCGGGTACCGAGGCCGGCCACTGGGAACACGGCCTTGCGAATGCGTACGGACATCAATACTTCCTGGCGGTGCGGGATGGAAATGCGACGACGGTGGCGCGGTCGACCGGCACGGTGGCGCGGTGCGAAATCGGCTGGAACTCGGGCACCAGCTCGCGCAGCACCGCCGACAGCGTCTCGCAGTCGTAGCGGTTGGACGCCTCGCGCAGCTGCTGCAATCCGGCATGCACGACATCGGCCCGGATCGCGCGTGGTTCAGCCTGCAGGATCTTCGGGTGCGCCGTCGCCCGGTAGCGCTCGTCGGCGTGGAACAGGGTCTCGTGCAGCTTCTCGCCGGGTCGCAGGCCGGTGTAGGCGATCGCGATGTCGCGGCCGGGCTGTTTGCCGGCGAGCCGGATCATCTGCTCGGCCAGCACGCGGATCGGGACCGCCTCACCCATGTCCAGCGTGTAGATGGCCTCGTGGCTGCCGATCGCCGACGCCTGCAGGATGAGCTGGCAGGCTTCCGGGATGGTCATGAAGTAGCGCGTGACCTCCGGATCGGTGACCGTGACCGGCCCGCCGCTGCGGATCTGCTCGCGGAACAGCGGGACCACGCTGCCGGCCGAATCGAGCACGTTGCCAAAGCGCACCGTGACGAAGCGCGTGCCCCGCTGGTCGGCGAGCGACTGGCAGCCCATCTCGGCCAGCCGCTTGGTGGCACCGAGGACGTTGCCGGGGTCGACGGCCTTGTCGGTGGAAATCAGCACGAACGTCCCGACGCCGGCGGCGCGGCAGGCGCGCGCGACGGTTTCGGTGGCAAGCACGTTGTTGCGCACCGCCTCGCGGACCTGGGTTTCCAGCAGCGGCACTTGCTTATAGGCGGCGGCATGGAACACGGCCTCGGGCTGTGCCAGCCCCAACGCGTGGTGGATCACCGCGGGGTCCCCGCAGTCACCCAGGACCGACACGTACTCGAGGTCCGGGAAGTCCCGCCGCAGCGTCGCTTCAGTGGTGATCAGGGACAGCTCGTCAAGCTCGACCAGGGTGATCCGTCGAGCGCCGTGACGCGCGCACTGCCGGCACAATTCCGAACCGATCGAGCCGCCCGCCCCGGTCACCAGCACCGAACGCGCGCCCAACCAGGCCCGGATGGCCTTCCAGTCTGGAAGGACCGGTTGGCGGCCCAACAGGTCCTCGATGGCGACTTCCTTGAGCTGGCCCGGCAGCGAACGCCCCTCGAGCACGTCGCGCAGTCGCGGAACCATCCGGAACGGCAGCCCGGAGCGCTCGCAGGCCACCACCACGCGCTGCATCGCATCGGCATCGGCCGATGGCATGGCGATCACCAGCAGGCCCGCGGCGGTTTCGCGCGCGATCTCGGCCACGTCCTCGACACGGCCGAGCACCGGCACGCCCTGGACTTTAGTGCCACGCAACTGCGAGGCATCATCCAGGAAGCCGACCGGCTGGTAACTGCCGAATCTCCTCAGGTCACGTACCAGTGCTTCACCGGAATGGCCCGCTCCGAGAATCAGGATGCGCACCGACGCCTGGTCGCCACGGTCGACGCGGCTGTCCTTCCAGGCGCGGTACAGCAGGCGCGGTGCACCCAGCAGGCCCATCAGCACCAGCGGATACAACACCAGTACGGTGCGCGAAACCAGGTCCAGCCGGTTGTACAGGAACAGCCCGAGCACGATCGCAAAAAGCCCGAGCGCGCATGCCTTGAAGATGTTCCACAGGTCGGGGACGCTCGCGAACCGCCAGAGCCCGCGGTAGAGGCCGACCTGCCAGAACACGAGTCCCTGTGCGACCAGCACCAGCGCGACCTCGGTCGACCACAGCGGCATGTCCGGCGGGTCGGGCATGACGCTGAAACGCAGGCGATGCAGCCCCTCCCAAACCAGCCACACCATCGCCAGGTCGTGCACCACCACGGCCACCCGCGGTAACGCGCTCGACCAGCGATCGCCCCACTTGCTCATGCCTTGCCCTTGTTGTTGTTCGAAGCCATTCCTGGCTCAAGCCGCTGGACGGCCCACCATGCAAACGCGGCCGCCAAGTACCACGCCGTGCCGACAGCCACCGCCACGTCCGCGCCGCGACTGGCGAGCACGGCCGCCATCGCCAGTCCGAGCGCCGTCCATGCGACATAAATCGATGTGACGATTGTGTGACCAGCCCGTCTCGCGCCAACTTGATAGGCGTGCTGCGCGTGCGCCGTCCACCAGCGCTCCCCGCGAAGCACACGGCGCAAGAGGGTGAGGCCGGCGTCCACCAGGAAGGCAGACAGCGGCAGCAACAGCAGCAGGCCGACCGGACCGCGTTGGGCCAAGGCCACCGCACCGATCGCCGCGACGGCGAAACCGAGTGCACCACTGCCCACGTCGCCCATGAATATCCGCGCGCGGGGGAAATTGAACGGCAGGAACCCGATGCATGCCGCGACCAGCGCCAGAGCGAGCCAGGCCCATACGCCGCTCGCCACCCACGCCAGCGCGACCCCGACGACCAGCGCCTGCGACGCCGCGATCCCGTTGATGCCGTCCATGAAGTTCCAGATGTTGGTCAGCACCAGCACTGCGAACACGGCTACCACGGACAGCCACGGCAGGTCGAATGTCAGCTGCATCGCCGCGCCGAACACCAGCCCGGCGAGCGCATGGACCAGCAACCGGAGCCACGGCGAAAGTGGCCGGTGGTCGTCGACCAGTCCGGCCACGGCGACCATCGTGATCCCGACGACGAACGCCACCAGCAGCACGCGATGCTGGGGCTCACGAAATGCGAGCGCGCAGGCGGCGACCAGCAGGGCCAGCACCAGTGCGATGCCACCGCCCCGCGGCGTCGCCACCGCATGGCTACGGCGCTCGCCGGGGTGGTCGAGCAGGTCGCGGCCGATGGCATACCGTCGCGCCGCCCACGTGGCCATCGCCGCAATGGCGGCATGCAGGATCAACCAGCCCGTCATCCGGTCAGACCACCGCGTAGTTGAGGAGCGGCTTGACCGTCCCCCACTCCTTGCAGCTCGGGCATTGCCAATGGTGGCTACGCGCACCGAAGCCGCAGCGGGTGCAGCGGTAGCTTGGATTGCGCACCAGCAGCTGGTCGGTGATGTGCTTGAGGTCGACCAGGGTCGCGGCCGGGTCCGCGCCGTCGGCAAGGCTGAGATCGATCAATGCCGCCTCGCCGCGGACCGAGGGGCGGTCCTTGAGCTGTTCGGCCAGGTAGGAGCGCGCGGCAGACACGCCTTCGCCACTCTCGACCATGCGGGTCAAGGCGAGCACCGGGGCGATGCCGCGATAGTGCTCGCACATCTCGGCCAGGAACGCGCGGGCCCCCGGGATGTCCCCTACCCGGTCGTAACTGGCCAGCAGCGACGGCATCACTTCCGGCAGGTAATCCGGGTCGTGGCGCGCGACCCGCTCGAATGCTCGGATAGCCGCCTGGTGGTTGCCCGCATNAGCAGCGACGGCATCACTTCCGGCAGGTAATCCGGGTCGTGGCGCGCGACCCGCTCGAATGCTCGGATAGCCGCCTGGTGGTTGCCCGCATCCACCTCGATGCGTCCTTCCAGCATCCCCGCGCGCACGGAGTTGGCGTCGGCCTGGTAGGCACGGGCGACCGCGGCGCGCGCGGCGGCGTCGTCGCCCGCGGCGCGGTGGCGATCGGCCAGCTCGCACTCGAACTGCGCGATCAGCTTGCCCATGGGCTCGTCGGTGGCGGCTTCGTAGCGTTGCGCGTTCTCGATCGCCTTGTCCCAGTCGCGCTCGGACTGGTAGATGTTGATGAGGTGGCGCAGTGCCAGTGGCGCGCGCATGTCGAGATTGACCAGATCGCTGAAGACTGTTTCGGCACGATCCAGCAGGCCCGAGCGCATGTAGTCCTCGCCCAGGGCAAGCAGTGCCTGGACCTTCTGCTGGTCGCTCAGGCCGGGGCGCTGGACCAGCGCCTGGTGCAGCCGGATCGCGCGGTCCACTTCGCCGCGGCGCCGGAAAAGATGTCCCAGCGCGACCTGCGTCTCGAAGGTGTCCTTGTCGAGCTCGGCGATGTGAAGGAACAGCTCGATCGCCTTGTCGGGCTGCTCGTTCAAGAGATAGTTGAGGCCACGGAAATAAGTGGTCGACAGCCGGCTGACCTGGGTGTCGCTGTGGCGCTCGCCACCCCGACGGCCGATCACCCAGCCGCTGACGGCCGCCAGTGGCAACAACAGGAAGAACCAGAACCACTCGCTGATGAATGCCACGTCAGATCCCCGCACCTGGTGCCGTGGTCCCAGCGGTGGCGTCGCGCTCGGCACGCGCGAGGCGGCGGCGCAGGGGCATCACGATGCTGGCGCTGATGGCCAGTCCGCCGAGAATGACGCCCAGCAGCAACGCGACGATCAGTGCGACGCCGAGGTTGGTCGGCAGGTGCGTGAATCCCAGGTCGATCGAGACCAGCTGCCGGTTGAGCGCGCCTATCACCGCGCCCACTGCCAGGCAGGCAATCGCGATCAGCAAGCGGATAAGACGCATGGCGGAACTCCGGACAACTCCCTGTACGGGGGATAGCTTAGCCGACGTGCCGTCGGCGGCGATATCGAAATCGCCCCGGTCAGTCGTTCTCGTCCAGCGGAACGGCGTTGCTCACGCGCTCGCGCAGCTCCTTGCCAGGCTTGAAATGCGGCACGTGCTTGCCCGCCAGCGCGACCGATTCACCGGTCTTGGGATTGCGCCCCAGGCGGGGCGGACGGTAGTGCAGCGAGAAGCTGCCAAAACCGCGGATCTCGATGCGTTCGCCGTTGGCCAGTGCGCCGCCCATCATCTCAAGCAGCGCCTTGACCGAAAGATCCACGTCCTCGGCCTTCAGGTGGGCCTGGCGCTGGGAAAGGATTTCGATCAGTTCGGACTTGGTCATGGGTGGAAAGGCACTCGACTGGAACGACTTCGGGCGGTGCGCCCACAACGCGGGTGTAGCGGATTACCACAAAGGAACGGCCCGGCCGGAGCCGGGCCGTTCCCTGTTACAGCGATGCGGCATGCATCACGCAGCGGGACCGATTACTCGGACTTGCTGTTGAGCTGCTCGCGCAGCAGGGCACCCAGCTTGGTGGTGCCACTGGCCGCCTCGGCCGAAGCGGCGGAGCGGTTGTAGTCGGCCACGGCCTCCTGCATTTCCGCCTCGTCCTTCGCCTTGATCGACAGCTGCATCGTGCGGCCCTTGCGGTCCATGCCGATGAAGCGGGCCTCGACGTCGTCACCGACCTTCAGGAACTTGGTGGCATCGTCCACGCGCTCCTTGGCGATGTCGCGGGCGGCAACGTAGCCCTCGATACCGTCGGCCAGCTCGATCGTGGCGCCCTTGGCGTCGACTTCCTTGACCTTGCCGTTGACGATCGAGCCCTTCGCGTTCGACGCCATGTACTGGCCGAACGGATCCTGCTCGAGCTGCTTGACGCCCAGCGAGATGCGCTCGCGCTCCGGATCGACCGCCAGCACGACGGCCTCGAGGGTGTCGCCCTTCTTGAAGTTGCGGACGATGTCCTCGCCGGTGGTGTTCCAGCTGATGTCGGACAGGTGGACCAGGCCGTCGATGCCGCCGTCCAGGCCGATGAAGATGCCGAAGTCGGTGATCGACTTGATCTGGCCCTCGACCTTGTCGCCCTTCTTGTGCAGCACGGCGAAGGTCTCCCACGGATTGCTGGTGACCTGCTTCATGCCGAGCGAGATGCGGCGACGCTCCTCGTCCACGTCCAGCACCATGACCTGGACCTCGTCACCGACCTGCACGATCTTGGACGGGTTGACGTTCTTGTTGGTCCAGTCCATCTCGGAGACGTGCACCAAGCCCTCGACGCCCGGCTCGATCTCGACGAACGCACCGTAATCGGTGACGTTGGAGACCTTGCCGAACACGCGGGTGTCGGCCGGATAACGGCGTGCGATGTTGTCCCACGGATCCTCGCCCAGCTGCTTGAGGCCCAGGCTGACGCGGTTGCGCTCGCGGTCGTACTTGAGCACGCGGACGTCGAGCTCCTGGCCGACTTCCACCACCTCGGACGGATGGCGCACGCGCTTCCAGGCCATGTCGGTGATGTGCAGCAGGCCGTCGATGCCGCCCAGGTCCACGAACGCGCCGTAGTCGGTGAGGTTCTTGACCACGCCCTTCAGCACCGCGCCCTCGACCAGCTTCTCGAGCAGCTGCTCGCGCTCTTCCGAATGCTCGCTCTCGACCACCGCACGGCGGGAGACGACGATGTTGTTGCGCTTGCGGTCCAGCTTGATGAGCTTGAACTCGAGTTCCTTGCCCTCGAGGTAGGTCGAGTCGCGCACCGGGCGCACGTCGACCAGCGAACCGGGCAGGAAGCCGCGGACGTCCTTGATGTCGACGGTGAAACCACCCTTGACCTTGCCGCTGATGCGGCCGGTGATGGTCTCGTTCTTCTCGAGCGCTTCCTCGAGCTCGTCCCACACCATGGCGCGCTTGGCCTTCTCGCGCGACAGGACGGTCTCGCCGAAGCCGTTCTCGATGGCGTCGAGCGCGACCTTTACCTGGTCGCCCACGCCGACGTCGATCTCGCCGTCGTCGTTACGGAACTGTTCGATCGGCACGATGCCTTCGGACTTCAGGCCGGCGTTGATCACCACCACGTCGCCACGGACCTCGACGACGGTACCGGTGACGATGGCACCCGGCTTCAGCTTGGCCAGGAACGCCTGGCTCTGTTCGAACAGTTCGGCAAATGATTCGGTCATTGGAAAATGTTTCCGGTTGAACACACGGGCCGCACCGGTTGGCACTCGCTCCCCGGTGGGGCAGCGCAGGCAACACGTGGTCGACCCACCCGTTGATGTGGTGCGATGGAACTGCACCATGTGTCGGTTGGTTGATCCGCCGTGGTGCACCATTGCAGCGCGGCGGGACTGTTCTGCCGCGGTCGGTCAGGCCCCCGACCCGACATCGCGTTCCGGCATCAATGCCAGCACGCGCTCGACCACCTCGTCGATGCCAAGACCGGTGGTATCGATGCGGACGGCGTCATCGGCCGGTCGCAAGGGAGCCACCGCGCGACTGGCATCGCGGGCGTCGCGGGCCAGAATCTCCCGCAGCAGACCAGCCAATGTAACGGAAACCCCCTTGTCATTCAACTGCTTATAGCGCCTTTCGGCCCGCTCCTCGGCGCTCGCCGTCAGGAACACCTTCCAGCCCGCGTCAGGGAAGATGACCGTGCCCATGTCGCGCCCGTCGGCCACCAGCCCGGGCGGTCGGCGGAACACCCGCTGGCGCTCCTTCAGGGCAGCCCGGACCTCGGGGATCGCGGCGATGGCCGAGGCGGCGGCGCCGGCGGTCTCGGTGCGCAGCTCATCGGTCGCGTCCTGGCCGTTCACCAGGACGCGGAGCTCCTCGCCCTCGTCACGGAAGCCGATCTCGGTATCGAAGGTGCAGCGCACCAGCGCGGCCGGGTCGGCCAGGTCGATGTCACCCCACCCGGCGGCCACGCCGATCGCGCGGTAGAGCGCGCCGGAGTCGAGGTAATGCCAGCCCAGGCGGCGGGCCACGAGGCGGCTGATGGTGCCCTTGCCGGAACCGGAAGGGCCGTCGATGGTCAGAACGGGGGTGTCGTTGGTCGTCATCCGCGTATTATGCGGCCCCCGCGGAACTCCCCCACGGGCCGCGGCTGGCGACGGCAGGAGCAATCCCCAAACGGCTGGTCGCAACCACTTGATCCGACAGGCAAAGACCCGCTATCATCGCGGGCTTGCTTAATTTCCCCGTTGCCGAGGTCTGTCATGAAGGTCCTGTCCTCCCTGAAGTCGGCGAAGAACCGTCACCGCGACTGCAAAGTCGTCCGCCGTCGTGGCAAGGTCTTCGTGATTTGCAAGTCGAACCCGCGTTTCAAGGCCCGCCAGCGCTGAGACGCGAACGGTGCCGGTCCCGCCGGCATCCGTCGATCGGTTCGATCGGCGTGTTCGACCAGAAAGCCGCCTCCGGGCGGCTTTTTTGTGGTGCGCGCCGCGGTCCCATGCCCCGGGTTCCGTGACCGTGGTTTGCTGCCCGGCACGGCATAGCCGCATACAATCGGCCCGCATGTGAACAGCCATGTCATCCGAACCATCACCCGATTACGACAGGGGACTCCAATGAAGACCAGCATCGCCGCACTTCCGCTGATCGCCCTGCTGGCGGTTGCCGGCACCGCTTCCGCCGAGACCCTGCTCATCGAGCGCGTGCAGCACGAACCCGCGGCGAGCCTGCCGCTGCGTGGCCAGAGCATGGCCCAGGTCGAGGCCCGCTTCGGCGCCCCGGCCGAACGCATGGATCCGCGCGGCGGGCAGAAGAGCCAGTGGCCGACGATCAACCGCTGGGCCTACCCGGAGTTCACCGTGTACTTCGAGAAGAACCGCGTGATCGACGTCGTCGCCAACAAGGCGACCACGGCCGAAATCGGCCCCAAGCCGCCCATCCTCTGACCACTAAGACGCCCGCATGACCGGAACCGCACCACGCTTTCCCGCCGAATGGGAGCGCCAGTCGGCGATCCTGATCGCCTGGCCGCATGCCGAGACGGACTGGGCCGAGCGGCTGGGCGAGGTCGAGGAGACGTACATCGCCCTGGTCGTGGCGATCACCCGCTTCCAGCCGGTGCTGGTGTGCGTCGCCAATGACGACGTCGAGGCGTATGCGCGCGCGCGGCTCGCCTCGGCGCGGGTCGACATGGATCGGGTCCGCTTCATCGGGATCGATTACGACGACACCTGGCTGCGTGACTCGGGCCCGATCACGCTCCGCGACGGCGACGGGTTCCGCCTGCTCGATTTCCGCTTCACCGGCTGGGGCGGGAAGTTCGAGGCCACTCGCGACGACGAGCTGGTCGAAGGGCTGGTCGAGCGGGACACCTTCCGCGCCGACCGCCACGACAGCATCGACTTCGCTCTCGAAGGCGGCGCCATCGAAACCGACGGTGCCGGCACCCTGCTGACCACCTGGAAGTGCCTGCACGAACGCCACCCGCAGGCGTCCCGCGGCGAGCTCGACCGCCGGCTGTCGGGCTGGCTGCACCAGGACCGCGTGCTCTGGCTGGACCACGGCTACCTCGAGGGCGATGACACCGACGCCCATATCGACACCCTGGCCCGTTTCGCCGCTCCTGACGCGATCGTCTACCAGGGCTGCAACGACCCCGCCGACTCCCACTACGCCGAGCTCCGGGCGATGGCGGCCGAGCTGGCCGCGTTGCGCACGCGCGATGGCCAACCCTACAGGTTGTTCGAACTGCCGTGGCCGGAGCCGGTGCTCGACCAAGGCCGGCGCCTGGCCGCAAGTTACGCCAACTTCCTGATCGTCAACGGAGCGGTGCTGATGCCGGCCTATGATGATCCGGCCGACAGCGTCGCCGCCGGCGTGCTGGCGCAGGCCTTCCCCGATCGCGAGATCGTGCAGGTGCCCTGCCGCCCGCTGATCTGGCAGAACGGCAGCCTGCACTGCATCACCATGCAGTTGCCCGAAGGCCTCGTCGCCAGTTGACCTTCCGGCCACGGCAGCCATGCGACCGTGGCCGTCGAGCCGCCCGACCCGGCGGCCCAACCCGGACCCCCGCAATGAAGAAGCAGACCCTGCCCGTCGCCCTGATCCAGGAACGCAACCACGGTGATGCGGACGCCAACCTGTCGGTGATCGAGCAACGCGTGGCCGAGGCCGCGCGCCGCGGCGCACGCCTGGTGCTGCTGCAGGAGCTGCACAACGGCGCGTACTTCTGCCAGCACGAGGATGTCTGCGAGTTCGACCTGGCCGAGCCGATTCCTGGCCCCAGCACCGAGCGGCTGGGCCGGCTCGCCCGCGAGCACGGCGTCGTGCTGGTCAGCTCGCTGTTCGAGCGCCGCGCGGCCGGGCTGTACCACAACACCGCGGTGGTCTTCGAAACCGACGGCAGCGTCGCCGGCAAGTATCGCAAGATGCATATCCCGGACGATCCGGGCTTCTACGAGAAGTTCTACTTCACACCGGGCGACATCGGTTTCGAGCCGATCGACACCTCGGTGGGGCGCCTGGGCGTGCTGGTCTGCTGGGACCAGTGGTATCCCGAAGGCGCGCGACTGATGGCGCTGGCCGGCGCGGAACTGCTGCTCTACCCGACCGCGATCGGCTGGGATCCCGACGACGACCAGGCCGAGAAGACCCGCCAGCGGGATGCGTGGATCCTCAGCCACCGCGGGCATGCGGTCGCCAATGGCTTGCCGGTCCTGTCCTGCAATCGCGTCGGGCACGAACCGTCGCCGATGAACGCTTCGGGGATCGACTTCTGGGGCAGCAGCCACGTGCTGGGACCGCAGGGCGAGTTCCTCGCCGAAGCGGGTGGCGACCCGGAAATCCTGATGGCCGAGGTCGACCTGCAACGCAGCGAGCACGTGCGGCGTATCTGGCCGTTCCTGCGCGACCGCCGGATCGACGCCTACGGTGACCTGCTCAAGCGCTATCGGGACTGATCAGGAGCGCCGACGAACGGCAGGCAATAATCGAACGGGCGTGCTATTTTCCGCCCATGCCTGCACTGTCCTCCACCTCGAAGGGTGCCGCCACCCGCGACGCGATCCTCGACCACGCCTATGCGATCGCGTGTTCGGCGGGGCTTGAAGGCCTTTCGATCGGGGCCTTGGCCCATGCGGTCGGCATGTCGAAAAGCGGCGTGTTCGCGCACTTCGGTTCGCGCGAGGACTTGCAGCTGGCAGTACTGGAAACCGCAGCGCAGCGCTTCGTCTCGCACGTGTTCCAGCCAGCCGTGCGTCGGCCGCGTGGTCTTGCACGGCTTCGCGCGGTCATCGAAGAGTGGTTCGACTGGGTGCGTCACGAGGATGACGGCGGCTGCCTGTTCCTCGCGGCCGTCAGCGAGTATGACGACCGCCCGGGGCCGCAGCGCGACCTGCTGCTGCAGCAGGACCGGCAATGGCGCCAGGCGCTCGCCAAAGCGGTTTCCCTGGCAATCGAGGAAGGCGAGCTGCGTCCCGATATCGACGTCGAACAGCTGGTCTTCGAGATCTACGCACTGCCTCTGCTGGTCCATCACGACGCCGGGTTGTACGGCTACGAGGCGGCACGTTCCCGCGGGATCCGTGCGTTCGAGCGATTGATCGAGGCAGCTGCGATCCCCTGACAGCCACAGAGACGTCCCCCAAAACAGGCCACCCTCATGATTAGCACGAACGTTCGCACGTATATCAAGTGGAAAGCGCTCCGCCTCGGCTTCCGCGCGGGTGGACTCTTGAGCCCAACCGCCACGGTCGAGCGCGCCGCCACCTTGTTCCGCACGCCCTATCCCGGCTCACGCGAGCGCGCCCTGTCCGCGGCGACCGGCGGCGCGCGGCAGGATGTCATGCGGGCCGGCGGTGCGTCGATCACCCGCTACCTTTGGGGCGACCCGGCCACGCAGCCTTACTTGTTGTTCTCGCACGGGTGGTCCAGCCACGGCGCACGGGTGCTCCCATGGGTCCCTGCGCTGCGTACGGCAGGCTTTGCCGTTGTCGGGTTCGACCAGGCCGCGCACGGGCGGAGCGACGGCGAAACGAGCAACCTCGAGGAGTTCACCGACCGGCTGCTCGAGGTGGGCCGCGTGACCGGACCGGCGGCAGCGGTCCTTGGCCACTCGCTCGGTGGCGCCGCGGCCGGCCTTGCGCTCGCCCGCGGGCTGCAGGCTGATCGCGCGGTGCTGCTGGCACCGGCCGCGGACCCGGTCGATGCCGGCCGGCGGTTCGCACGGCAGGTCGGCCTCGCGGAGCACCTGCGTCGCGGAATGTTCGAATTGTTCGAGGCGCGCCTGCCAATCCACTTCGAGGATCTGATGGCCGAGCGCAACGCACCGGCGATCAACCGCCCCGCCCTGATCGTGCATGACCTCGAGGACCGCGAGGTCCCGTGGTGCGAAGGCGAGCGCTGGGCGCGGCACTGGCGCGGTGCCCGCCTGCTCGATACTCGTGGACTCGGCCACCACCGCATCCTTGGCGATCCCATGGTGCTTGACGCGATCCTCAGGTTCCTCGGTGGCGACGCCGTCGGCGACCGTCTGGTGTCGTCCCCCAACCTGCCCTACGGCGTTGCATGAACCGCTGCGCGGTCGGGTTTGCTGGGGCCTGATGCAGGCCCTAAGCTGAGCGGTTCGCGCACGCCCGTGCGTCAACGAGCCGAATGCCCCATGCCGCTTATTGTCCCGACGACCCTGCCTTCCCGCCCTGCGCCGCGCATCGACATGGCGGGTCACGGCCGTGGCTGAGGGCATGCCGCCGGGCGTGCCGGAGGGACAACCCCATGCCATCGTCGAGCGCGACGGCGTGCGCTACACCCTGCTGGGCACCGCGCACGTCTCGCAGGCGAGCGTGGATGCCGTCCGCAGCGCGATCGCGGACGGCGGTTACGACGCCGTGGCGGTCGAGCTGGATGAACCGCGACTGCAGGCGCTCACGGAACCGGACGCACTGGCGAAGCTCGACCTCATCCAGGTGATCCGCACCGGACGCACGGCGATGTTCGCCGCCAACCTGGCCCTGTCGGCCTACCAGCGCCGGCTCGCCGAGCAGCTCGGGATCGAACCCGGTGCCGAGCTGAAGCTGGCGGCCCTGCAGGCCCGCGAACAGGGGCTGCCGGTGCACCTGATCGACCGTGAGGTCGGCCTGACCTTCAAGCGTGCGTCGGCCCGGCTGGGCTTCTGGGGCCGCGCCAAGCTCGGCGGTGGCCTGCTGGGATCGTTGCTGGTCAGCGAGGACGTCGGCCACGACGAGATCGAGAAGCTCAAGCAGGGCGACATGCTGGAAGCGAGCTTTAATGAGTTCGCCAGCGAGAGCCCGGAAATCTACGAAACCGTGATCGCCGAGCGCGACCGGTACATGGCCGCCCGCCTGCGGGAAGTCGGCGAAACATCCGGCCCTGAGATACGCGAGGTACTGGCCGTGGTCGGCGCAGGCCACCTCCAGGGAATGGCGCGCCACCTGCGCGAGGAACAGCGCCCGGCGGCCGGCATCCGCGAATCGCTCGAGGCGCTGCCGGAGAAGAGCGGCGTGCCCTGGTTCACGCTCGCACTGGCGACCTTCGTCATCGGCGGGTTTGCCTGGGGCTTCTGGCAGGGCGGCATCGACGTCGGGTCGGACCTGTTGCTGCAGTGGGTGCTGGCGACCGGCGTGCTCGGCGCGATCGGCTGCGCCATCGCCGGCGGCCACCCGTTGAGCATCATCGTCGCGTTCCTCGCCTCCCCCATCACCCCGCTCCACCCCGCCCTCGCTTCCGGCACCTTGAGTGCCCTGACCGAAGCGTGGCTACGCAAGCCGACCTACGCCGACTTCATGGCGCTGCGTGGCGACGTACAGACGGTGCGCGGCTGGTGGCGCAACCGGGTGGCCCGGGTGCTGCTCAACTTCTTCCTGACCAGCCTGGGCACGGCGATCGGTGTGTGGACGGGCGGCCTCAGGATGCTCGGCACGCTGGTCTGACCGGCGGTATCGGGCCAGTCACCCTTCGAACGGGCTCGACGCATCCGCGCCGGGCCCGTCCAAGCGAAAGCCGGGCCCTGTCAGGCCGGTTCCGCCCGGGAACCCGCCGGGACCGCGCCCCGTGCGCGACGTACCGTCCGCACCGTGCCGTTGCGAAGGTCGTCGAGGATCGCGTAGATCGTCGGCAGGAACAGCAGGCTCACCACCGTCGAGAAGGCCAGGCCGCCGGCCACCGCACGTGCCATCGGGTAATAGGTGATCCCGCCCAGCACCTCGGTCGTGCTCAGCGCGATCGGCACCATCGCCAGGATCGCCGTGCCCATCGTCATCATGATCGGCCGCAGGCGTTCGCGGCTGCCTTCCACCAGCGCGTCGGTGCGCGACTTGCCCATCCGCCGCAGGTTGTTGATGTGCTCGATCATCACGATGCCGTTGTTCACGACCACGCCCATCAACACCAGGATGCCGATGAAGGCCATGACCGAGAACGCGGTGCCGGTGAGCCAGAACAGCCAGAACACGCCGAACACCGAGAACAGCACGCAGCTCATGATCGCCGACGGGAACAGCAGCGACTCGAACACCGCGGCCATCACCACGTAGATCATCACCAGCGCGATGATCAGGTTGAAGAACATCTGCGACTGGGCGTCGGAATCGCGCTGGAATGCACTGCCGTCGAAGCTGTAGCCATAGCCGGCGGGGAACGCGATGCTCTCCATCGTCCGTTCCATCACCTTGCGCGCTTCGGGGACAGTGGTCTCGCCGGCGAGGCCGGCCTGGATGGTCAGGGTGGTCTGGCGGTTGTCGCGGCGGATCTCGGTGGCGCCCGGGATCACGGCGACGTCGACCATCGCCATCAGCGGCACGGTTCGCCCATCGGGCGCGCGCACCGTGAAGCCGGCGATGTCTTCGACTCCGAAGCTCTCGGCATCTTCGAACCGCACCCACACCGGCACCTCGTTCTCGCCCTGGCGGAAGTCGCGCAGCTGCGCGCCACGCAGTGCCAGCGCCACGAACTGCGACACGTCCTGCGCACTGAAGCCGAACGCGGCCGCGCGGTCGCGGTCGACCCGCACGGTCAGCTCGCTGTTCTGGTCGCCACTGTCGACCCGCACGTCGCGCAAGGCCCCGCTGTTACTGGCCAGGATCGGCACGATGTCGCGGGCCAGCTCGGCCAGCACCGACGTCGAGTCGCCGACAAGCTGCACCTGCACGCTGCCGCCCTCATCGCCACCGCCGCGCTCGCCGATGCCGATCTTGGCGCGGGCGGACTTGGGCAGCTCCTTGCCAATCGTCTCGACCAGGGCCTTCGAATCCTTGACCGATTCGTCGAACGTCACCTCGGTGCCCGCCCAGCCCTGCTCGCTGTACCACGAGTAGATCTGGGTGATGTGGAAGCGCTCGCGGTTGTCGTCGAGGAACGACTCGACCCGGCGCACTTCGTCGGAGATCTGCTCCTTGGTGTAGCTGCCATTCCACTGGTAGAAGATGTTGGCCTCGCCGCTCTGCTCTCCGCCGCCGAACATGTCGAACTTGGTCTGCGTCATCGGCACGATGCTGACCGCGATGATCATGATGATGCCGAACACACTCCAGCCGCGGTGCTCCAGGGTCCAGCGCAGGAACCGGGCGTAACGCGTCTGCAATCGGTGGATCACGCCGCGCTCGTTGCGCACGGCCGGCGGAGTCTTCATCCGCGCCGACAGCATCGGGATCAGGCTTACCGCCACCAGCCAGGACGCCAGCAGCGACACCGAGATGGTGATCGCGATCTGCGACATGAAGATGCTGATGTCGTTGGTCTCGCCAAACAGGTTCGGCACGAAGACGATGCAGTGGCAAAGCGTTCCGGCCGAAAGCGCGATGGCGACGTTGCGGGTGCCGATGATCGAGGCGCGCATCGGTTGGCCCGGCAACTTCTCGCGCTCCTGGTAGATGCTCTCCACCACCACCACCGCGTTGTCGACCAGCATGCCAACCGCCAGCAGCAGTCCCATCAACGACAGCACGTTGAGGGTGACGCCGGCGAAGTACATGAAGCCCAGCGTCATCACGAAGCAGATCGGGATCGCCAGCGTCACCATGAGGGTCGACGGCCAGTGGCGCAGGAAGAAGAACAGCACCGCGATCGACAGCACCAGACCAACGCCGCCAGCCTCGGCGAGCTCCAGCAGGGAACTGGTCACGTCCTCGCCGAGGTTCTGGATCACCTTGACCTGGATACCGCTCAGGTCGGGGTGCTGGCGGATGCGCTCGATCTCGGCCAGTGCCGCCTTTGACACGTCCACCAGGTTGGCGTTGCGTTCCTTGAAGATCTCCAGGCCGACCGCCGGCTGCCCATCCAGGCGGCGGCCGTAGTCCATGCGTTGCGGCTTGAGCCGGACATTGGCGATGTCGCGCAGCCGCAGGCCACGGTCGTTGATGACCAGGTCGCGTAGCTGATCCAGGTCGGTTAGCTCACCGACGGGCTGCACACGCAGCCGCTTCGAGCCGGCCTCGATCTGGCCAGCCGACAGCGAGAAGTTCACTGCACGCAGACGCGTGTTGAGCTCGTTGAGGTTGAGGCCGTGCGCGCCCAAGCGCTCAGGGTCGATCGCGATCTCGACCTCGTTGGGCGGTGCACCGGCGATGTCGACCTTGGCCACGCCGGCCACGCGCTCGAGCGGACGCTGGAACTCGCGTTCGATCAGCTCGTAGGCGCCAGTGAGGTCCTGCGTGCCCGCCAGGCGCACCTGCAGGATGGCCTCGTCGTCGGTCGAGAAGTTGCCGACGAAATAGCGCTGCAGGTCCTCCGGCAGCTCATCGCGGATCGCGTCCAGCCGTTCGCGGGCCTCGGACGCCGCGATCTGCACGTCGGTGTCCCAGTCCGAATAGAACACGCCGACGAACGCGCCATCGGCGTTGGCACGGCCTTCCATCCGCTCCAGGCCGCTCATCGTCGAGAGCGCCTCCTCGGCCGGACGCAGCACCGTGCGCTCGACCTCCTCGGGCGTCGACCCCGGGTACGGCAACTGCACGAACACCGCCGGGAACGACAGCGACGGTAGCGCCTCCAGGGGCAGGCGCACCGCCGCGATCAGGCCGATCACGAACATCGACACGAACAGCATGATCGTGGTGACCGGCCGTTTCAGGCTCAGCTCGGCGATGCTCATGCAGGCTGCTCCGCCTCGTCACCCGGCAGCCGGCCGGACAGCCGCGCCGCACGCCGGCCACGCTCGCGGAAATGCTCGTCCGAGCGGCGGTCCAGCCGGTCGTACACCACCGGGATGACCACCAGCGTCAGCAACGTCGACACCAGCAGGCCACCGATCACGGTGATCGCCATGGGCGAGCGCACCTCCGAGCCTTCGCCGAACGCGAGCGCCAGCGGCAGGAAGCCGAACAGCGTGCACAGCGTCGTCATGATGATCGGGCGCAGGCGTGAGCGAGCGCCCTCCACCAGCGCGTCGCGCTTGGCCGCGCCCGCTTCGCGCAGCTGGTTGACCTTGTCGATCAGGATGATCGCGTTCTTGGTGACCAGGCCGACCAGCAGAATCAGGCCGATGAACACCACGATCGACACCGTCGAGCCGGTCAGCAGCAGCGCCAGCACCGCGCCGACCATCGCGAGCGGGATCGTGAACAGGATCACGAACGGATGCAGCAGCGATTCGAACTGCGAGGCCATCACCAGGTAGACCAGGAAGATCGCCAGGCCGAACGCGAACAGCAGCGAGTTCAGCGACTGCTCCAGCTCCTCGCCCTGGCCGCCGATGTTCATCCGCACGCCCGGACCGAGCGGGTTCTGCTCCACGATCGACCGCACCTCCTGCACCGCGCTGCCCAGGTCGATGTCGCGCAGGTTGGCGGACACGATCGCGACGCGGACCTGGTCGGCGCGGTGGATCTCGCTCGGACCGGTGGTCGCGACCACGTCGGCCACCGACGACAGCCGCACCGGCGCGCTGCCCGACGGGTTGACGATCAGGTTGCCGATGTCCTGTACCGAAGCGCGGTCGGTCTGCTGTGCGCGCACAAGCACGTCGATCTTGCGATCGCGGAAGCTGTAGCGCGTGGCCACCTCGCCGCGCACCTTGGCGACCACCGCGTCGGCAATCTGCCGCGTGGTCAGCCCCAGCGATGCCGCGCGCTCCTGGTCGAAGTGGATCTGGATCTCGGGGAACCCCTGCTCCACGGTCGAGCTGACGTCGGCGTAGTGCGGGTTGGCCCGCAGCAGCTCGGCCATGCGCCGCCCGGCCTGCTCGATCTCGGCCAGGTCGTTGCCCTGCAGCTCGATTTCCAGCGGCGGTGAGAAGCTGAAGAGCTCCGGCCGGCTGAAGTCGACCTGCGTGCCCGGATGGGCCTGCATGGTCTCGCGCAGGCGCTCGGTGGTGGCCGCCTCCACCTCTTCGCTGCCGCCGTCGGCCATCACGATGCTGAGCTTGCCGATGTTCTCGCCGCTCTCGGTCGGACTGGCGTCCAGCCGGGTGCCGCTTCCGCTAACGCCGTACATCGCGTGGAGACCCGGCTCGTCGGCGTGCTTGCGCTGCAGCTCGCGCACCAGCGCGTCGGTCTCCGCCAGCGGGGTGCCCGGCGGCAACTTGACGGTCATCTCGAAACGGTCCTGCGCCAGCTGCGGAATCAGGTCCGCCCCCAGCAAGGGCACCATCAGCAGGGTCAGCACGAAAGCCGCGGCGGCCGACCCCATCACCAGCACCGGACGCGACAAGGCGGCCGGCAACAGCTTCAGATACCCACGCTCGGCGCGGCCGTACGGCGCCATCGCGATGTCGCTCGCCTTGCGCATGACCGGGCCGACCACCGCCACCAGTACACGCCAGGCGCGCACCACCAGCCAGGCCAGGCCGAAGAACCCACCACGCGCCCCCGCGCCGACGCCCCGCTCGGCCAGTGCGAGCGGCTTCTGCAGCTTCGAGGTCGGGCGCCACTGCGGGTGCGGCGGCTCTTCGGGGAACGCCATCGGCGGCCGTCCCTTGAGTGCGCTCAGCATCGGGATCAGCGTCATCGACACCACCAGCGAGATGCCGATGGCCAATGCCACGGTCAGCGCCTGGTCGCGGAACAGCTCGCCGGCGACACCCTCGACGAACACCAGCGGCAAAAACACCGCGATCGTGGTCAGCGTCGATGCAACGACCGCCATGCTGACCTCGCGGGTGCCTTCGATCGCCGCCTGGAGGATGCCGAGCCCCCGTTCCCTCGCCTTGGCGATGGACTCCAGCACGACGATCGAGTCGTCCACCACCAGGCCGGTCGCCAGCGCGAGGCCTCCGAGCGACATGACGTTGAGGCTC
The DNA here is from genome assembly GCF_046638635.1 of Lysobacter zhanggongensis. NCBI lineage: Bacteria > Pseudomonadati > Pseudomonadota > Gammaproteobacteria > Lysobacterales > Lysobacteraceae > Lysobacter > Lysobacter zhanggongensis. The sequence continues at coordinate 5,278 of NZ_JBJXHK010000010.1, read as the reverse complement.
AGGTCCAGCTGGCCCATGAAGAAGAACGTGGTGATGATCGAGACCGGCAACGACAGGCTGATCACGAACGTGCTCCAGCCGTCGCGCAGGAACAGGAAGATGATCAGGATCGCCAGCACGCCGCCCACCATCGCGTCGAACTTCACGTCCGAGATGGCGTGCCGGATGAAGGTGGACTGGTCCTCGATGACGGTCAGCTCGATGTCCGGCGGGACCTGCTCGCGGATCCGCTCCAGGCGCTCGTGCAGGGCATCGGCGGTGGCGACGGTGTTGGCGTCGCCCTCCTTGTAGATCGCCAGTTCGACCGCTTCGCGCCCGTCCAGCCGGATGATCGCCTCGCGCTCCTTGTGGCCCTGGCTGACCGTCGCCACGTCACGGAGCCGCACCGGCATGCCGCCGGCCACGGTCGAGCCGGCGCCCGAAGACGCACTCTGCACCGACGCAGCCGCCGCCATCGCATCGGCCGAACCGGTCGCCGCGGCCACGCGCGCCATCTGCAATGCCGCGTCCTGCGCGGCGCTGTCGCCCCCGCTGCTGGTGGACACCAGCATGTTGCCGATCTCCTCCACGCTGGCGAACTGGTTGACCGTGCGGACCAGGTAGCGCTGCGAGCCTTCTTCCAGACGGCCGCCCGAGATGTTGATGTTCTCCTGCTGCAGGCGCTGGATGACACGGTCGATGGGAAGGTTGAGCTGGGCCAGCTTCTGCTGGTCGATCAGCACCTGGACTTCGTCCTCCAGGCCACCGCCGACCTTGACCGCAGCGACACCTTCGACGGGCTCGAGCTTCTTCTTCAGGTCGTCGTCGGCGTAACGGCGCAGTGCGGTCAGCTGTGACACCGCGTCCTCATCCCCCTGCGCAGACAGCGCCAGTCGCACGACCGGTTCGGTCGACGGATTGAAACGCAACAGCACCGGAGGCTTGGCCTCGAGCGGCAGTTGCAGTGCCTCCATCTTGTCGCGGACCTCCAGGCTGGCCTGGTCCATGTCGGTGCCCCAGGCGAACTCGAGCACCACGTCGCTCTGGCCGGTACGCGACACCGACTTCAGCTTGCGCAGTCCCTTGACCACGCCCACGGCCTCCTCCACCGGCTCGGAGATCAGCGTCTCGATCTCGGCGGGGGCGGCACCGGTGTACTCGGTGCGCACGGTCAGGGTGGGATAGCTCAGGTCCGGCAGCAGGTTGACCTTGAGGTTGCCCAGCGCGATCAGGCCGAACAGCAGGAAGGTGATCGTCACCATCGCCACGGTGACCCGGCGGCGGGTGGAGAACTCCACCAGGCTGAAGCTGCGCGAGGCGTGCGAGTCCTGGGACTCGTCCGGCCGCGGGGAAGGACGATTGATATCGCTCACGTGCGGATCCCGGGGTTACTGGTTGTTTGCGACGGGGGCGACGGCGCCGCCTTCGGACGCAGCGACCGCCTTGTCCCCGGGCTGCCCGATCACCGTGACGGCGCTGCCGTCGCGCAGGGCAGCCTTGCCGGCAACGACGACCTGCTCGCCGACCGCGAGGCCCTCGCGCACCTCGGCCCACTGGCCGTCCATGTAGCCCAGCGTCACCGGTACCCGCGCGGCCTTGCCATCGCGGACCGCGAATACCGCGGCATTGGTGCCGGCATCCAGCAGCGCCGCGCGCGGCACCACTGTCGCGTTGGCACGCTTGTCGTAATCGATGCCGATGCGACCGAACATGCCGGGCTGCAGCAGTCCGCCGCTGTCGAACTCGGCGATCACGCGGAAGGTGCCGCTGCCGGAGTCCACCACCGGCGAGATGCGGTCGATGGTGCCGGTGAAGGTCTTGCCGGGCAGCGCGTCGACCCGCAGGTCGACTGGAAGGCCGGCCTGCATCGTCGCCAGCTCGCGCTCGGGCACGTTGAGCACCGCCTCCAGGGTGGAGGTGTCGACGATACGGACGATGGGGGTGTTGATCTGCACGAAGTTGCCGGGCTTGGGCGTTACCGAGGCGACCACGCCGCTGATCGGCGCCTTCACCGCCGCGTAGGACAGCTCGAGGTTGGCAAGGCGGTTCGCCGCGCGCGCGTTTTCCAGGTCGTAGCGAATCTGGTCGTAGTCCGACGCGGCGATCAGCTGTTCCTTCGCCAGCGTCTGCGCGCGGGCGAACTGGTTCTGCAACTTGTTCATCTGCGCGGCCGTCTGCGCCGCCTGCAATTCGGCGCGCGATGCGTCCAGGCGAACCAGCGTCTGGCCGGCCCGCACCACGTCGCCCTCCTCGACCAGCACGCTCAATGCCACGCCAGACGTCTTGGCGACCACCTGCGCCTCGGCGGGCGCCTCCAACGGCGCGGTGCCGGAATAGCTGGCAGCAACCGGGCGCGTCTCGACCGCTGCGACTTCAACGGTCACCGCTTCGGGACCCTTCTTGCCGTCCTCGCCGGGGGCGGCGCCATCCGGCGAACCGCCCTTGCAGGCCGCCACCGAAAGCACGCAGGCCAGAGCGAGGACAACGGCGCGGACGTGGCCGCGGGACAAGGTGTGGTGGCGCATCGAAAGACCCCAGATGGAAGGTGGCGGACGTGGTCATGCCGGGCGTATGCCGGTGTTGTATGTAGGTATATCACCCACTCCTGAAAACACCATGCGCCAGAGGTCATGGTGAGCGACGGCACCGCCCGGTGGCACCGTCGCGGACCGGCAGGCTTCGTTGATCCGGGGTCGCGGGCTATACTCGGCGGATTGCGCGCAGGGGATGCGGATACGCTCCGCCGCGCAGCCGACTTCGATACCTTTGCCAGCTACCAGAGATTGCACGACATGATGCGACCGCTGACGATCGCCGCCTTGGCGCTTACCACTGCCTTCGCCACTCCGGTGCTGGCGCAGGACACCCCGGCCCCGGCCGCCGCACAGTCGGCCGACCCGACCGCCGGCGACCTCGAGAATGGCCGCATGCTGGCGTACACCTGCCAGGGCTGCCACGGCGTCGAGGGCTACAAGAACGCCTACCCGAACTATCACGTGCCCCGGATCGGCGGCCAGTCCTCCGTCTACCTGGTCAACGCGCTGACCGCGTACCAGCAGGGTTCGCGCGTGCATCCCACGATGCAGGCCCAGGCCGAGAGCTTCTCGGACCAGGACATCGCCGACATCGCCGCCTTCCTCTCCAGCCTGAGCCAGTGAGCAGACCGCCAATGACGATTCGCAACCTCGCCATCGCCCCTGCCCTCGCCGCTGCGCTGCTGCTCGCCGCCTGTTCCGGCTCGGGTGACCACGCCGAAGCCGAAGCCGGCGCCCCGCGTTCGTCCTCGGCCGGGCTACCGGAAGGCAACATCGCCGCCGGCGAGCAACTCGCCAACACCAAGGGTGCGGCCACCGGCCAGTCCTGCATCGACTGCCACGGCGCCGATGGCAATGCGCCGATCGATCCGAGCTACCCGAAGCTGGGTGGCCAGTACGCCGATTACCTCGGCCATGCCCTGTCGGGCTACCGCAACGGCACGCGTGACCATGCGCTGATGTCGGCGCAGGCCAAGTCGCTGACCGACCAGCAGATCGCCGACCTCTCGGCGTACTTCGCGTCGCGCAACGGCGACCTGGTCGACCTGACGCGGATGAACGACTGACCGGCGCCACCGGCACCGGTCACGAGAAAGCCCGCCATCGTGCGGGCTTTTTTTTGGTGGTTTGCAGGGCAGCCGCGTTGCGGAGTTGCCTCAGCCCCCGGCGGGCGACCGGCTGCCGTTGTCTTCCTGCAGCTCTGGCTTGAACGGAACGTCCGGCGGCGGACGTGCGGTCGCGGGCTGCTCGTTGAGGTTGGGGTCCTGGATCCCGCAACCGCCACCCACCACCAGCAGGACGGTCTGGCAGACGATGTGCTTGTTGGTTCCCGGTATCGGGATCCGGATCGTGCTGACGCTCTTGCGGACCCACTCCGCCAGCAAGGTTTCGTTGGGGCGCCAATACGGGTCGAACGTAGTCGGCTCGTAGTCGTTGGGCGCGCGCCGCAGCCAGGTGCCTGCGCGGTCGAGGTCGGCGATCTCTTCGGTGATGGTGCCGGGCGGTTGGCCGGGCGCCGCGGACCCCGGCGTCTCGGCCAGGCGGACGCTGCCATCGCTGTTGTACAGCCCAGGCGGTTGACCGAGCTGCGCGCCGGGTTGTTCGGTATCGGCCATGCCCCAGTCGTCCGCGCGTTCCGGCGTCGGCCAGCCACCGGGTGCCGGCGCCTTTTCCGGCCCGGCCAACGTCGAAGGCGCTGGCGCGGGTCGCGCATCGCTGCCGGACTCGCGCTCAGGTGCCGCCGCCGCGGGCGGGCGGGCGGGCGCGTCGGCGCCAGTTTCCGGCCGCGACTGCACCGGGGAAGCTGGAGTGGCCGGCACTTCCCGCGGCTGCACCGCAATAGCGCGCTCGCGCACGGGCGGAACGTCGGCCTGCATGCGAGGCGCTTCGGGAGCCTGCGGACGGATCACCGGCACCACGGGTTGAGGCGCAGGCGATGGCGTTGGCGCGGGCACGTCACGGATCGCGACCTCCGGCGCCGGTGCCGACAACACCGGCTGCTCGATGGTCGGCGTCGGCAGGCGTTGCGCGCTGGGCCGCGGCATGCGCGGAATGTCGACGACCTCCAGTTGCGACATCGTGGCTTCAAGTTCCGGCATGGCGATGGCGGGCGCCGGAATCGGCGGTGACGGGGGCGGCAGGACGAATGCCTCGCTCGTATCCGGCACCGGCTCGCTCACCGTCAGCTCCTGTGGGGCGGGTGCCGGCTCGGCCAGCGCGATCTCCCGTTCAACCACCTCCGGCGCGGGCATCTCCAAGGCCGATTGCGACATATCCACCGGGCGCAGGTCCACCACGGGCATGTCCGGCGCGACCTGGGGTTCCGCCGGGGCCGGGGCGGGCTCCGGGGCGATCGGCGTCGGCACGGCCGGCGCGGGCGACGGTTGCGCCGATGCGGCCGCCACTTCCGGACGCGGTTCGGTCGGCAGCTCCGGCCCACCACCGACCTCTTCCGGCGTACCGGCGCCGACGTACTCGATCTGCACGACGAGCTCCTCGCCCTTCGGGGGCGCGGTGGCCTCGGACGTCAGGTCCAGGTACATCAACCACAACAACAGACCTGCGAGCACCAGATGCCAGACCGCAGAAATACCGCCGGCGAGCCAGCGCACGCCGCGGTCTTCGGGTTCGGGGGGTTGCCACTGTTGACGCCAGAGCGCGCTGAACGCCTGCCAGCGGGTCAGTTCACCGGCCGGCCGGGGCGGCCCCGCCAAGGGGCGCTGCGCGAGCAGGTCCACCAGCGCCTGCGGCGGCGCGCCGGTCAC
>NZ_JBJXHK010000009.1:0-54158 GCF_046638635.1 Lysobacter zhanggongensis | reverse complement strand
GAGCTCCACGAACCATGTTGGGAAGCGAACCTTTGCCTCGGGAGGCATGGCGGCAAAGAGGGAGGCGACTCGAAGTTCTTCTGGGGTCAGCTGCATAGTCTTTTACGGGGCCTAACGCCTGAGTTAAGCCGACCTGCGTAGCGGAGCCGACAACATGGCAAGCTTTCTCTGCCATGTTGTTGGTGGAGCGAAGCAGGTTCGGCTTGAACGAATTGTTAGCCGCCCGCCTAACGGAGGGCCAGCCAAGTGAAGATTAAAGCAGCCAAGACTCTAACGCCGATCGAGATAGCACAACCTCTGCAGAATGTTGGCCAGCGCCGCTCCGCAATTGGGTCCAAGGCTCCGGTGAATAAGTATAGGAAGATGGAGAGCCAGGCAGCGGTAAGTGCCAGTTCTGGAGCAAGCGCAAGCATTGGGGCACATGCGATCAAAGACCAGCATGCTGCGTACACCGTGTACTTGTGGATGTCACCGACAAAGCGGTTACGCCCCGTGTAGAAGCACGTTCCCTGGGTGTCCTCGTCCGAAGCCAGAGCAAACAGCAGGTAGCCAGCGATGGTGTGCAGCAGTGCGATGGCTATTAGCATTCCGAGATCTGCCCGCGTGCGGCTAACACCTGAGTTAAGCCGAACTGCGTAGTGGAGCCAAAGGCATGGCAAGCTTTACCTGCCATGCCTTTGGTGTAACGAAGCAGTTTCGGCTTGAACGAATTGTTAGGCCGGCCTACCACCACTCTACCGACCTTTCTTGTACAAGTGCGTGGCCACGACGATAGCCAATGCAACCGCGATAGAAAAAGCAGCGAGAGTACTAAATCCGTCTCTGGAGATGTAGTAGAAGATGCCGCGACCTTGGGTTGTCCGCAGGTACGTGGTCCACGAGAAGAACGCTAGAATGACGAAAGCTAGAGCTGTACTACTCCAAGGGATTCGACGTTTCATGGCGCGCTCTCGTAAAGGCCTAACACCAGAATTAAGCCGAGCCGCGAAGCGGCTTCGGCTTGAATGAATTGTTAGGCCTCTCCACGCGGGAGGCCAGCGGCGACAAGCTTAAGCCGAACCATAGCCTCCTCGGGGCCAAAACGACCCGCCTTACCGTAGCTACCCTTAGCAGCGTCGGTGTCAGAGCAGACATGGGCCAGGACGGTCTGGGCCAATTGTTGGTGTGGAGCAATGCGCGCGGCGAGCTTGTCCAGCACCGCTTGACCAGCAGGATCAGACTCATGGCCGTCAAGGGCATACGCCCAATAGAAGTTGTCGTATGCCGCGCAGAAGTCCCAGAACGACAAGTGCCCGTCAGCGCACTGCGACACCAATTCATCGTGGTGATCTATGGCAGCGACTAGCTCTGACTCTGAAGGGTAAGTAGCCATGCGCTCTCGAGAGGCCTAACACCTAAGTTAAGCCGAGACGCGTAGTGGAGCCAAGCACATGGCAAGCTGTATCTGCCATGTGCTTGGCGGAACGAAGCGGCTTCGGCTTGAACGCATTGTTAGGCCTCATTGCCGGATGCCTGCCACCGCGAAAAGATCGCCTCCAGCTCCGCCGGTGTAGCAGATAGCCACTGTGGCCAAGCTGCGTCTTGACCGTGAGGGTAGCCAAGCAGGTTGACCATGGCGTTGTTGAGCGCGAGAGCAACGTCCCCGGTGAGCGGAGTGGATGGCGTTAGCGAGTCTGCAATGAACTCCACCTCGGCGCGCTCTAGGCCAAACAGCGCGTGGAACTCCCAGTCCGGGAAGAACGGACCGCGTGCTGCCGCGACCAGCGACTCCCTAAATACTTGAAAGTCCGATATGTTTTCCATGAGGCCTAACACTCAAGTTAAGCCGAATTGCAGCGCGTAGCTGGCAACATGGCAAGCTTTTTCTGCCATGTTGACGGCGTAGCGATGCAATTTCGGCTTGAACGCAATGTTAGCTGTCACCGGCTTGCTCTGCATCGAGCGCTTCTAGCCAATCTTTGCACACAGATATAAGAGAAGGCTCTGCGATCATTAACTGAGAAATGTGGCGGCGCGCACTTTCCGTGAGCCCGCTGGCGATAAGTGCCTTGGTGCGAAAGTAGAGTGCATCGACGTCTCGCGGGTGAGTCTCAAGTCGCTTCTTGGTCAGATCCAGGACCTCTTGAATCTTCCCTTGATCCATAAGATCTCTGAAGCTGGTCTTCTCTTGCTCTCCGCAGCCGAGAATGCGGCACAAGATGTTGCTGACAACGAACAAAAGCTGGAGGCCGAGAATGACCCATAGCAGGATCTTGATCTGAGATAGTTCGGCGTCCACGCTCCCTCCTGTGACAGCTAACACCGGAATTAAGCCGACCCACAACGCGTGAGCCGGAAGTTGAGTCAAAGCCCAGCAGCGACTATGCCTGCAAATGGGACGAAGTGGGTTCGGCTTGAATGACCTGTTAGGCGGCAGTGGTGCCCTGGTGATACCGCATCTGCCAGCCACCAGCGTTTTTGACCCACACTGAGCTGCGAAGTGAGCAAGTAGTGTGCCCTTGGTGAGAGCGTTCCGCAGCGTAGGTGACGAGTACAACGCTCGGTGCTAGGGCATGGGCTTGCATCGCTCGAGCACGAAAGGCAACGCCGGTCTCGCCCGGAAGCCGATCAACGACCTCCGCTTTTCCGAAAGGTCGACCCGCGGCTCCTACCTCAACAAAGTCATCCGCAATCAAAGCATCAAGTCGCCGGACATCTGAGCGCACAGCCGGCTCGAGCAGTTCGTACTCTAATTTCATTACTGTCGCTTCGATGCTTTCCATGCCGCCTAACGCCTGAGTTAAGCCGCGCCGCGAAGCGGCGTCGGCTTGGACGAATTGTTAGCCGTTAAGCCGCTTGACCATGAAAGCCGATGACGACGGGCACAACTCCGAGAATTGGCTGGTGCTGGCGATGGATGCCGGGGCCTCATTGCGACTGGCATGGACGTATCCGCGACGCTCAAAAAATTTGTCTGCGGTGGTGGTAAGCAAGTACACGGCATGTGCACCCAGCACCGCAGCTTGCTGCTCTGCGCAAGAAGCAAGTTTGGCACCAAGTCCTGTGCTGCGGTGTGACTCTGTAACGGCAAGTGAGCGAAGTAGCGCATTTGCTCCGTGTATCTCCAGACCGACCATCCCGGTCAAAGTGCCATCAGGCGCATAGCCGAACAACAACACCTTGGACGATCCGGACAGGTCGCTTGTGGGCAAATGGCAGGAACTGAGCAGAGCCTCGGCGGCCGAGTCAAACTCTATGGGTCGGATCGATGTGTCCATGACGGCTAACACCAGAATTAAGCCGACCCGCGAAGCGGGTTCGGCTTGAATGATTTGTTAGGCGGTGCTGCTAGTGGCAGTACGACAAAGCATCGACGTCGCTTTCCCACCGCCCGTTGACTTGCACGAATTGATAAGCGACGCCCGAGCATGGCGCGCAGCTTACCGCACGGTACTGGCCTGACACTCCCTGATACCAGCGGAGCAGTGTGCCTGGTGACTCAGAAATCGAGGCGAGCATGGCGGCAGCCTCTGGCGGTGTAGGGACGGGTGACCAGCCCTTTGAGGCGGGAGCTAAGCTCTCGCACCTCTCGCCGATTGACGCGCAGCCAGTCAATCCGAGAATCGCCAAAACGAGTAGGAGCTTCATGCGCCGCCTAACACCTGAATTAAGCCGACCCGCGAAGCGGGTTCGGCTTGAATGGATTGTTAGAGCCCATGCCGCACATCGTCAGCTCTTGAGCCGGATGACGAGCTCATTTACATGAGTGAGCCATTGTGTTGCGTCCTGCTCTGACCATAGCTCGTATAGCTCCGAGCCCGACGGACTACGCACCCGCTCGATGGCTGACAATGCGAGAGGGGCCATAGATCGCAGCTCTTGAGCGGACTGTTTTGAGATCCAAGCTGCTAGTTCAGCAGGTAGCTTTTTATTGGGCTTTCCCATCGAAGCGGCAACGACCTCAGCTGCTACAAGCGCCTTCTCAGCATCTGGCGCTTCCAGATAAGCCTGATCAGTTGCGAACGTAAGAGCGTCGCGAATGCTTTCGACAGTGCCGGCTTCTGCCCAGTCCGCCGCAAAGTCCAGCGCGTGATCGCTGTCAAACTGGCCGTGTCCCCAAGTGCCAGCGGCGACTGGAGAAGGGGTCATGAGGGCAGCTAAGAGAGCAGCGATTGCGGTGATGTATCTCATGGGCTCTAACACCTGAGTTAAGCCGACTTGCGTAGTGGAGGCAAAGCCATGGCAAGCTTTTTCTGCCATGGGTTTGGTGTAACGAAGCAAGTTCGGCTTGAACGAATTGTTAGGCTGCAAAGCCCATGTGCTGACACACTCTAGTCTCCATCTCTCCCTGCTCCCAGCGACCGCCGGGCCGGATGAAAGATATGTCGTAAGTTGAGCCGCAAGCCAAAGTAGCACCAGACGGAATGGGGCCGGCGGTGCCTATGACATGAGCAGTGCCGCCTGAAATGGTGATGGCTTTAAGTACGAAGTAGCCACTAGGGAGTTCGTAGCCGTTAGCCGGCACAACCTCCGATTGCTCAACGACTTTGCGAAGATTTTTGGCCGCCTCTCGTGCCTCTGGCGTGAGCGAGGGGGGCAGAGCGATTGTCTCAATTGAGCCGCCACGCTCCACTGTCAGAAGCGTGGCCGCAAGTAGATGGTCATGTCCTGCTGCGACGTGCAGCCGGTAAGGGCAACCAAGGCAAAGACAATAAGTTTGAGTCTCATGAATGTGCCCTGCAGCCTAACGCCTGAGTTAAGCCGAACCGCGTAGTGGAGCCAAAGGCATGGCAAGCTTTTCCTGCCATGCCTTTGGTGTAACGAAGCGGTTTCGGCTTGAACGAATTGTTAGGCACCTGCCCGCGGGCGGTCCCCGTTGCCCAAAAGGTAGCCCGCGATGACGCCGAGCAAACCTACAACTGAGGCGATCTGCTTTTCACTGTAGCCCGCAACGATCAACAAGACAGCCATGGGAATGATGAGCGTTATGCCAAACACGCGAAGAATTGACTGAGGCGACCAAGCCTTTTGAGCGTTGCGGGCCAGATAGGCCAGCATGCCCCAGGCGACAAGTGTGAACGCCAGAATGGCAAAGGTTAAATAGACCTCAATGTCGCTCCACTCTCGTTGACGGGAAGGAGTGACAACAGGTGCTGTTGTGATGGTCGCAGCAACCGCCTCCTCGGATGCGGCGCCGGGATAGATGGCTGGAATTCCTTGTGATGGCAGCGTGTCAGTTGACCCCATGGCTGTCTGGAATTGTGGATCCTCCGCGTTTTCTGGCTCCGTTTGCGCATGAGCTACGGGGCAAAGCATCAGGATCACGACCAGTAGGTATTTCATACGCCGATTTCTCCCCAAAAGGTGCCTAACACCCAAGTTAAGCCGAGACGCGTAGTGGAGCGAAGCACATGGCAAGCTGTATCTGCCATGTGCTTTGCGGAACGAAGCGGCTTCGGCTTGAACGCATTGTTAGGGCCCGCCCAGAGCGGTCCCGGCGAAGAGTGCCACAAACGGCACTACGAGAAGCACAACTGAGACCGCAAACAACGCCGGGTCTGTGGTGCGTTGACCGGGATGCCGGCGATGCCAGCGAAAGCTCATGTATGTGCCAATTGCCAGAAGCAGAAGCGCCAACGGGTACGCAAGTACACCGAGGTAGAAAATGGTTGCACCGTCGCCCCAAACCTCTTGGCCTGACGGGCGGAAAATGAGCATGTACCAAAGAATGTAGGCAACCAGGAGCGCGCTGGGAGCCCAGGAAGCGACGAGAAACGTCTTTGACCAATTGCGACTCTGCATCAGTGGGCCCTAACACCTGAGTTAAGCCGCGCCGCGAAGCGGCGTCGGCTTGGACGAATTGTTAGGGGCCGTGCTGTTAGACACGCCTGCCGAACTGACGGCCAAGCCACCGCCAGACCGCATGAACCGCGTCACTGACGGCGATTGCCCCGATGCAGGATACGACAGCGATGGCTGCCCCAGCCGCCAGCACCGCTGCGCTAACAGCCACGCCTTGGCCACGGACGGCCATTGAAGGGTCTAGCCCCGACCACTTAATGGCGTAGTGGGCTAGCACTGCGAATAGAACGCCGAACGATGCGGCCCAGGTGAAGCCGAACCGGCGCCACAGATTCTGCTTCGACTGCTGCATTGTCTGGCCAGGCCCCTAACGCCTGAGTTAAGCCGACTTGCGTAGTGGAGCCAAAGCCATGGCAAGCTTTTCCCGCCATGGCTTTGGTGTAACGAAGCAAGTTCGGCTTGAACGAATTGTTAGGCCTCTCCACCCGGAAGGCCTACTGCCACTAGCTTAAGCTTTGCGACGGCTTCAGCGGAACCAAAGCGACCCGAACTGCGGTAGGCCTCAGTCGCTGCGTCAGCGTCAGAGCAGACCTTGGCGAGGATGTCCTCCGCCACTGTCCGGTGCGGAGCAATGCGTTGGGAGTACTTGGCTAGCACTGCCTCACCGGCTGGGCCAGCCTCATGGCCGTCCAGAGCGTACGACCAGAAGAAGTTGTCGTAACTGCCACAGAAGTCAGAGAACGAGAGCTGCCCAGAAGCACAAAGGCGCACGAGTTCATCGCTGCGATCAAGGGCAGCGATAAGTTCTGGCTCTGACGGGAATGCTGGCATGTGTCCTGAGAGGCCTAACACCTGAGTTAAGCCGCGCCGCGAAGCGGCGTCGGCTTGGACGAATTGTTAGGCGCCAGGCCCGTTAGTGCCAGCGCCCGATTCCGAGCCAAGTTCTGCAGGCTCATCTGGCACGGACTCGATGGAACGTTTGGTGAGCTCCAGATACGACCGGAACAGCTTAGCGAAAGGCTCTTCTTTTCCTGCGAAGTACCCGATTTGGTCGACAGATCCGTTCTGTGCGGATCTCGTGATCCACGCCGGATGGGCCGGGTGTCCCTCGGTGGTGAACGCAAAGTGCATGACATTGTCAGAGCTGTGTAGCACTTCGAGGTGCTCGTCCGGGAAGCGACGCAACGACACACCGTAGGCAGCGTGAACCTGCTTCCGGTACGTTTCCCATTGGGCCGGCGAAACCTGCGCCAACGGAAAGGGCTTATAGGCGGGCGGCTCGCCAGCGACGGCCAGCGCGGCGCTGAGAAAGATTGCTACAGCAGCGATGATCCTTTTCATGGCGCCTAACGCCTGAGTTAAGCCGACTTGCGTAGTGGAGCCAAAGCCATGGCAAGCTTTTTCTGCCATGGCTTTGGTGTAACGAAGCAAGTTCGGCTTTAACGAATTGTTAGGTGCGACGGTACAGCACCGTGTAATTGCGAGCAAAAGCCGGCTGCAGGACGAGGTTGCGCCAAGTGGCTGTAGCTGGAAATTCACTTGTTATTGCGGCTTCTAGGGCAGCGAACCCGGGCTGCTCCTCACCAACTGCAATGCGCTCTCCAGAGCCAAACGCGAATTCCAAGATAGCCTCGTCGGTTGTCAGCCGATCGAGCTTGTACGCGGAGATCTCAGACACGTCGGGCCAAGTGACATTGGCACTTCCTACCGAAAAGCCAGAGCCATGCAGCTCGATCGGTTGCGATGGTGCCGGGGCTTGCCGCCTTAAAAAACATTTGAGCCTACGGAGTGTGTCCACGCGCACCTAACACCTGAGTTAAGCCGACTTGCGTAGTGGAGCCACAGCCATGGCAAGCTTTTTCTGCCATGGCTGTGGTGTAACGAAGCAAGTTCGGCTTGAACGAATTGTTAGGTGCGACGGTACAGCACCGTGTAATTGCGAGCAAAAGCCGGCTGCAGGACGAGGTTGCGCCGAGTTGCTGTAGCTGGAAATTCGCTTGTTATTGCGGCTTCTAGGGCACCGAACCCGGGCTGCTCCTCACTAACTGCAATGCGCTCTCCAGAGCCAAATGCGAATTCCAAGATAGCCTCGTCGGTTGTCAGCCGGTCGAGCTTGTACGCGGAGATCTCAGACACGTCGGACCAGGTGACATTGGCACTTCCTACCGAAAAGCCAGAGCCATGCAGCTCGATCGGTTGCGATGGTGCCGGGGCTTGCCGCCTTAAAAAACATTTGAGCCTACGGAGTGTGTCCACGCGCACCTAACACTCAAGTTAAGCCGAATTGCAGCGCGTAGCTGGCAACATGGCAAGCTCTTTCTGCCATGTTGGCGGAGTAGCGATGCAATTTCGGCTTGAACGCAATGTTAGGTGTCACTCTCGTCCCCCCACACGTACATTGCTTCGGCCAGTAGTGTGCCTGTGAGCGCTTGATAGTTGGCTATGGCGCGCTCCAGCATCTCAAGGCAGTCAGAACGAAGGTCAAATGTAAGCGACTTATCCCCACCGTAGTGTTTGAGCTCATTACGAGTGTCGTTGAGCCTTTCGCCAATCGTTTTTTCCAGTTTTGGATCGGTATCGCCTTCCGACTGGGCGAGGGCAACGATAAGGTCACGCAACTGGTTGAAGGAAGGCTCTCGACCCAATTTGCGTAGGCGCTTGCCCAAGATTTCCTCTGCCGCTCCCGCTAAGGTAAGCGAGGATAAGTAGTCGCCTTCTTGCCAGAGCCTGATGGCCGCGAGCAATTGGTGCTCTGCGATTTCCTCTGCTGAGAGTTTCGATAGGCTCACAGTGACACCTAACACTTAGTCGACCCCAAAAATGGGGCGGTAACGGATCGTCGCTGAGCCAAACGCGAGCGTCAACCGGATAAATCCTACGGCATATCAATGTCTTGCCCGCTTTCGCCCCCGCCTGGTCACGCCCATCGTTACCGGATACACGACGATGTTGGGGCGTATGTCATATCACGGCAAAGATGCGGCGGTAACCGAGCGTTCCGGCAAGGAGCCGCGGCTGCTGGACCAGATACGGGCGCGGTGCCGGCTGCGGCACTACAGCATCAGGACCGAGCGTGCCTACGTGAGTTGGGCGCGCCGATTCATCCTTGCCAACGGCCGGCGCCATCCACGCGACATGGGCGTGGCGGAGGTGGAGGCGTTTTTGTCCACGCTGGCGACGCGGGACGACGTGGCGGCCAGCACGCAGAACCAGGCGCTGTCGGCGTTGCTGTTTCTGTACCGGGAGGTACTTGGTATGGAGCTGCCGTGGATGGAGTCGGTGGTGCGTGCCAAGCGCCCGCAGAAGGTGCCGGTGGTGCTTTCGCACGACGAGGTGGCGCGGTTGTTGGCCATGCTCGATGGGCAGCCTTGGCTGATGGCGGCGCTGCTTTATGGCGCAGGCATCCGGTTGATGGAGTGCGTGCGGCTGCGGGTGCAGGACGTCGATTTTGGCCGCCGCGAGATCCTGGTGCGGAACGGAAAGGGCGGGAAGGATCGCCGTGTGCCGTTGCCGCAGCGTCTGCACGAACGGCTCCGGGAGCAGGTCGACCGTGTCGGGTTGCAGCACCAGGCCGACCTGCTCGCGGGGCGCGGGGAGGTGTATCTGCCGCATGCGCTGTCGCGCAAGTATCCCAACGCGGCGCGGGAGCTCGGGTGGCAGTACGTGTTTCCGTCACCGCGGCACTCGGTGGACCCGCGCAGCGGGGCCAGTCGCCGCCACCATCTCGACGAAGCAACCCTGCAGCGGGCGGTCAAGGCTGCCCGCGTGCGCGCCGGGATCCACAAGCCGGCGACCTGCCACACGCTGCGGCACTCCTTCGCCACCCACCTGCTCGAGGCGGGGCACGACATCCGGACGGTGCAGGAGCTGCTCGGCCACAAGGACGTGGCGACCACCCAGCTCTACACGCACGTGCTGGGACGCGGGGCGGGTGGCGTGCTCAGCCCGCTCGACCGGTAGCGCGCGTCCGCCGGGCCGCGGATGCGGCTAACGCAGCAGGATCAGCGTGGCCAGCCCGAGGAAGCCGAGGAAGCCCATCACGTCGGTGAGGGTGGTCAGCACCACGCCGCCGGCCAGGGCGGGGTCGAAGCCCAGCCGCTTGAGCGTCAGCGGCACCAGCACGCCGCCGGCGGCGGCCGTGAGCAGGTTGATGGTGAGCGCGGTGCCGATCACCAGCGACAGCATCGGGTCGCGGAACCACAGCAGCACGATCAGGCCCAGGCCTACGCCGAGCACCAGGCCATTGATCAGGGCCACGCCGAGCTCCTTGCGCAGCAGGATCTCCACGTTGGACCCGCCGATCTGGCCGAGCGCCAGGCCACGGATCATCAGCGCCAGCACCTGGGTGCCGGCGTTGCCACCCATGCCGGCGACGATCGGCATCAGGATCGCCAGGGCGACGATCTCCTCGATCGCGGCCTCGAACCGGCCGATCACCCCGGCCGCGATGAAGGCGGTCCCCAGGTTGATGCCCAGCCACACCAGCCGGCGCCGGAAAGCGCGGCGCGCGGGGCTGAAGAGGTCCTCGTCCTCGTCCAGGCCGGCGGCGCTCAGGGCCTGGTGTTCGGCCTGCTCGCGGATGATGTCGACCACGTCGTCGACCGTGATGCGGCCAAGCAGCACGTGGTTGTCGTCCACCACGGGGGCGCTGAGCCAGTCATGGTCGGAGAACTGCCGGGCAACCTCCGCGGCGGACTCGTCCACGTCGAACGCGGTCTGCTCGCTGTCCACCAGCTGGTTGATCGGGGTGCCGGCCTCGTGGGTCAGCAGCTGCGCCAGGCCGATGCGGCCCAGGTACTGGTGCCGGCGGCTGACGACATACAGGTAGTCGGTGTGCTCGGGCAGCTCGCCGCGCAGGCGCAGGTAGCGCAGTACGACGTCGACGGTGGTGTCGGCGCGCACGGTCACCACGTCGGGGTTCATCAGGCGCCCGGCGGTGTCCTCGGGGTAGGACAGCACCTGCTCCAGCCGCTCGCGGTTGTCCCGGTCCATCGACTTGAGCACTTCGTCGATGACGGTGTCGGGCAGGTCCTCGACCAGGTCGGCGAGGTCGTCGATGTCGAGGTCTTCGACCGCGGCGACGATCTCGTCGGGGTCCATGTCCGCCAGCAAGCTCTCGCGGACCTCGTCGCCGACGTGCACCAGCACCTCGCCGTCATCCTCGGGGTCCACGAGACCCCACACCACCACGCGCTTGCCGTGGGGCAGCGACTCCAGCAGGTTGCCGATCTCGGCCGGCGAAAGGGTGTTGACCAGCCGCTTTACCGGCCCCAGCCGCCCGCTGTCGAGCGCGTCGGAGAGCAGTCGCAGCTGGCGCGCGGTCTTGTCGTGGCGGACGGCCTCGGCCATGCGGACTCCGGGTCGGGTCGGGCGGTAGGGCCGCAGCCGTGGTGACGGATGCGACCGGCGTCAGGTGTTCATCGCGGCATTATCGCCATTGCCGCGTGCCGTGCACAGCGCGGGGTGGGTCAATGTCCGCGCTGGGCGTCGATCCAGCGTTCGATCTCGACCCGCTCGCGTGCGCGCAGCAACGCCGGGGCATTGGCGCGCAGGCGGTCCAGGTCGCAGTTGCGGATGGTCCGGCGCACCTCCAGCAGGGTGGTCGGATGCAGGCTGAACTGCTCCAGCCCGAGCGCCAGCAGCATCGGCGCCAGCCGCGCATCGCCGGCGATTTCCCCGCACACCGCAATCGGGCGGTTGCGCGACTTGGCCATCCGGATCAGGTCGCGCAGCATCCGGATGACCGCCGGGTGCAGCGGCGTGTAGAGCTCGCCGAGTGCGTCGTTGTTGCGGTCGGCCGCGAGCAGGTACTGGATCAGGTCGTTGGTGCCGATCGACAGGAAATCGACCCCGCCGATGAAGGTTGGCAGTGCGAGCGCGGCGGCCGGGATTTCGATCATCGCCCCGAGCGCGACATAGTCGGCGATCTCGTGACCCTCGCTGCGCAGGTCGCGGGCGATGCGCATCATGTGTGCGCGCATCGTGCGGACCTCCTCGCGGCCGCTGATCATCGGCAGCAGGATCCGCAGCGGCCCGTAGCCGGAGGCGCGCAGCAGGGCGCGCAGTTGGGTTTCGAGCAGGGCGGGGCGGGCCAGCGACAGCCGCACGCCGCGCAGGCCCAGCGCCGGGTTGGGTTCGTCGCGCAGCGCCAAGCCGGTCCGGTCGGCCTTGTCGGCGCCCAGGTCCAGCATCCGGATCGTCACCGGACGCCCGCTCATGCCCAGGATCACGTCACGGTACGCGTGGAACTGCTCGTTCTCGTCGGGCAGCTCCATGCGCTGCAGGAACAGGAATTCGGTGCGGTACAGGCCGATGCCGGTGGCGCCCAGCGCGTGCGCCTCGGCCACGTCCTCGCGCGACTCGGCGTTGGCGAACAGGTCGATTTCGGTGCCGTCGCGGGTCTGGTTGGGCTCGCGCCGCATCCGGTTGAGCTCGCGCAGCTCGCGGGCGTAGACGCGTTCGCGGTCGCGGTGCCGGCGCAGGTCGTCCGGGGCCGGTTCGAGCACTACCCAGCCGGTGCCTCCGTCCACCACCAGCGCATCGCCATCGTTGACCCGCTGCAGGATCCCCGCCGCGCCGACGACCAGCGGCAGGTGCAGGCTGCGCGCCAGGATGGCGCTGTGCGAGAGCATGCTGCCGGCGCTGGTGACGATCGCCACCACGCCCTGCGCCTGCAGTTGGGCGAGTTCGGCCGGGGCGACGTTGTCGGTGACCAGGATCTCGCCGGCCATGCCCGCCATGACGTTGTCGCGCCGGTGCAGCGCCGCGTGGATGCGGCCGATGACCTGGTCGACGTCGTCGACCCGGCTCTGGAAGTAGGGGTCGTCCATCGACTCGAACACCGCGGCGATGCGGTCGCGTTGCTTGCGTAGCGCGTAGTCGGCGCTGTAACGGCCGTTGCGGATCAGGCCGTCCAGGCCGTGCAGCAGTTCCGGGTCGTCGAGCAGCAGGGCGTGCAGGTCGAGGAACTCGCCGACCTCGTGCATCAGGGCGCCGTGCAGGCGTTCGCGCAGCGCGTGCATCTCCGCGCGGACCTTGGCGATGGCCTCGTGCAGGCGCGCCAGCTCGGGCTCGACCGCCTCGGTGGGGATGCGCTCCTCCACCACGTCCAGCACATGCGGCAGGCGCACACGCGCCCGCCCGAGAGCGCTGCCGCGCGATGCTCCCAGACCGGTGAATTCCTGCCGCACGCGCGGTTACTGGTCTTCGTCGAAGCGGCGCTCGAACAGAGCCGTGACGGCGTCGGCCGCCACCGCTTCGTCCTCGCCGTCGACCCGCAGCTTTACCGGCGTGCCCTGGCCGGCGGCCAGCAGCATCACGCCCATGATGCTCTTGGCATTGACCTCGCGGCCCTTGGCGATCAGCGTGACGTTGCAGCGGTACGGCGACAGCAATTGCACCAGCTTCGCGGTGGCCCGGGCATGCAGCCCCAGGCGGTTGGTTACGGTCAGTTCTCGTTCGATCATGGCGTTGTTCCTTTGGCCTCGGGCTATGGCCTGGCTTCCTGCCACCCCGGGGGAGGCGGATCAGGTTCCGTCAACGCCGCTGAAGACGCTCCCTGTCAGGCGTCGTCCATCAGCACGCCGTTGCGTGCGCCGGCGGCCGCAACCGCCGGCAGTTCGTCGAGCGTGAGCTCGGCGTAGTTCATGACTCTCAGCAGCATGGGCAGGCTCAACGCCGAAACGCGTTTGACCGGTGTGCCGAGCCGGGCCACCTTGGCCGCCAGGTTGCTGGGCGTCGCGCCGTACAGGTCCGTCAGGACCAGCACGCCATCGCCGCTGTCCACTCGCCGCAGTGCCGCGCTGGCCTGCGGCAGCAGCGCGTCGGGGTCGCCGTCGAACGACACCTCGAGCGCCTCGCAACGCAGCGGCAGCGACCTCAGCAGTCGGGTGGCGACCGCGAGGGTCGCGCTGCCGATGCCCGGATGGGTGATGAGGAGGACGCCGATGGCCATTGCAGGAAGTTAACAGACAGCTGTCGGAGGCGGGAAGCGGGGAGCCCGGCCCGCCACGTATTCTCAGTCCAGTTCGCGGTGGTGGACAGCCACTTCGTCCCAGCCGTGTTCGCGCGCGTGGGCGGCCAGGCGTTCGGCGAGATAGACCGAGCGGTGACGGCCCCCGGTGCATCCGAATGCGACGGTGATGTAGCTGCGGGTGGAGTCGGCCCGCATACGCGGCAGCCAGGTATCCAGGAAACGGGTGACCTCGGTCGCGTACGCGTCCGCTTCCGGCTGGGCATCCAGGTGTTCCGCAACGGCGGCGTCGCGGCCCGACAACGGGCGCAGCACCGGGTCCCAGTGGGGATTGGGCAGGCAGCGGGCGTCGAAGACGAAGTCTGCGTCGGCGGGTACCCCGCGGCGGTAGGCGAACGATTCGAACAACAGCGAGACGGTGCTGTCGTCGCCCAGGCCGAACTCGGTGATCACCCGGCGGCGCATCTGGTGCACATTGAGGTCGCTGGTATCGAGCACGATGTCGGCCAGCTGCCGCATCGGCTTGAGCACCTGCCGCTCCAGCGCGATGGCGTCGGCCAGCGCCAGGCCGAGATTGCTCAGCGGGTGGCGCCGGCGGGTATCGGCGTAGCGCTTGAGCAGCACTTCGTCGCGGCTCTCGAAATAGATCAGGCGTGGGTCCAGCCCCATTTCGCCCACTGCCGACAGCCACGCGGGCAGGTTGCTGAGGTCGCTGTGGCTGTTGCGCACGTCGATGCCGACGGCGAGCTTGGCGGACGTGGCGCCATCGCCAGTGGCACTGCGCACGAACTGCGGCAGCAACTCGGCCGGCAGGTTGTCGACGCAGTAGTAGCCCAGGTCCTCGAAGGTCTTGAGCGCAACCGACTTGCCCGAGCCGGACATGCCGCTGACGATCACCAGGGTGGCGTTACCGGGGACGATGGCCATGTCAGAAGTCGCCGCGTTCGAGGAAGTTGCTGTGCCGCGCGATGAACGCCGCCGCCGGGTCCATGCCTTTCATCCGCAGGCTGTGCAGCCGGGTCGCAGCCTCGGCCAGCACCGCCAGGTTGCGGCCGGGCATGACCGGCAGGTTGGTCATCGGCACATCGAGGTCGAGCACCCGGCGGACGCTGTTCTCGCCGGTCAGCCGCTCCAGCCCGGTCGGCTCGGCGGCATCGGTGCGCTCGTGGCCCGGACGGGTCAGGTGGATGATCAGGCGCAGGTACTTGTTTGCCTTGACCGCCGTGTCGCCGAACATCTCGCGGATGTTGAGCACGCCCAGCCCGCGGACCTCCAGCAGGTCCTGGATCATCTCGGGACAGGTGCCATCCAGCACGTCGGGCGCGATCTGGGTGAACTCCGGCGCGTCGTCGGCGACAAGCCGGTGGCCGCGGCTGATCAGCTCCAGCGCGAGCTCGCTCTTGCCGGCACCGGAGTCGCCGGTGATCAGCACGCCGATCGAGTAGATCTCCATGAACACGCCGTGCACCGTCACGCGGGGTGCCAGCGTCCGTGCCAGGTGGTATTGCAGGTAATTGAGCAGCTCGTGTCCGCGGCGGGTGGAACCCCACAACGGTGTCAGCGATTCCTCGGCCGCCTCCATCAGGTCGGCCGGGCAGGTCTGGCCCTTGCTGATGACCAGCGCGAGCGGCCGGAACTGCATGATCTTCTCGATCGTTTCCCAGCGGTGGCGCGAGTCGAGCGAGTCGAGCCACGCAAGCTCCTCGGTCCCGAGGATCTGCACCTTGTTGGGGTAGATCGCGTTGAGGTAGCCGGCGAGGGACGGGCGGCGGGCGACCGTCTCGACCGCCTCGAGGTAGCGGTCGGCCCCGGCCAGCCCCGCGAACCAGCGCAGGTCGAGGCGCTCGCGCTGCCGTTCGAACAGTTCGCCGGCGCTGATGCGGGCGTTGGACATCGGCATCTCAGCGTTCCCCGTTGGCGGCCCGGCGCGAAGGCTCGGCCGGTGCCAGCAGGCAGTCGCGCAGCGCGTCGACATCGGCCGCCTGGCGCAGCGCCTTGCGGAACGCCGGGTCGCCGAAGCGTTCGGCCAGCTCAGCCAGTTGCTGCAGGTGTTCCTGCAGTGCGTGTTCGGGGACGGCCATTGCCAGCACGAGATCGATCGGCTCGCCATCCGTGGCATTGAAGTCCACCGCCGGGGTCACCCGCAGGAATGCACCTCGGCTGTGCTCCAGACCCTGCACACGACCGTGCGGGAACGCCACGCCGTGGCCGATCGCCGTGCTGGCAAGCCGCTCGCGCGCATGCAGGCTGTCGCGGATGGCCGACTCATGGTCGACGCCGCCCAGCAGGCGCGCGGCCGCATCGATGACTCCAGCCCGGTCCGTGGGCACGTCGACGATCGCAACGCGCCCCGGACTGAGCCAGTCGTGCAATGGCATGGTCAGCCGAACTCGCCGCTGCGGGCCAGGCCCTCGCCACGGCGGTGGTCGACCTGGCGTTCCTTGTGCTTGACGAGCAACCGGTCCAGCTTGTCGGCCAACAGGTCGATCGCGGCGTACATGTCCACCGCCGCGGCGTCGGCGTGCAGCGTCTTGCCGGCCAGGATGATGGTGGCTTCCGCGCGGTGGTCGGGCTTGTCGAGGCGCAACAGCGTGCGGACCTCGAAGGGCTGGTCGAAGTGGCGTTGCAGGCGCGCCAGCCGGGTTTCAACGTAGTCGCGGAGGGCGGCGGTGACCTCGATCTCCTGGCCGTGGATTTCGATACGCATCGGGGGACTCCTCCTACGTCGCGACTGGGGCCTCAGCATATCGCAGTGGATGGCCGGTTCCCCGTTTCAGGCCATGCGCACGCGGTCCTGTGAAGACGGGATGCTCATCGCCTCGCGGTACTTGGCCACCGTGCGCCGCGCCACCGGCACGCCGGTGGCTTTGAGCGTCTCGGCCAGGCGCGCGTCCGACAGCGGTTTGCGCGGGTTCTCGGCTTCGATCAGGCGCCGGATCATCATCTGGATCGCGGTGCTGGACGCCTCCCCGCCTCCGCCGGTGCCGATGCCGGAGGCGAAGAACGCACGCAACGGAATGGTGCCGCGTGGGGTGCGCGCGTACTTGCGTGCGATTGCGCGTGAAACCGTGGACTCATGCAGGCCGATGTCGGCGGCGACCTCGCGCAGCGTCAGTGGGCGCAGCGCGCCCTCGCCAAACTCGAGGAAGCCGGCCTGTTGCCGCAGCAGGCAGCGGGTGACCTTGAGGAGGGTCTCGCCGCGGGCTTCCAGGCTCTTGAGCAGCCAGCGCGCCTCCTGCAGGTGGCCCTTGAGGTAGCTGGCATCGGCCGCGCTGGCGTGCTGGATCATCCCCTCGTAGCCACGGTGGATGCTGACGCGCGGCCGCATGCTGTCCGACAGTGCGACCCGCCAGATGCCGTGCTGGCGCCAGATCACGACATCCGGGGTGACGTAGGTATCGGTCGAGATGGCGCCCATCTGCGCGCCCGGGCGCGGATCGAGCGAGCGCAGCAGTTGCACCGCCGTCTCGACCTCCTCCAACGGGAGTTTCATTTCGCTCGCGATACCGGTCGCGCCGATCTTCGGCAGCCGTTCCAGCGGGCCGTCGGCCAGCGTGCAGGCGAGCTCCCGGCCCGGGGTGTCCTCGTCGAGCGTGCGCAGCTGCAGGCGCAGGCATTCGCCCAGGTCGCGCGCACCGACACCGGCGGGATCGAAGCGCTGGATCTGGCACAGCGCGGTCTTGATCTCGTCGTCGCTGGCGTGCAGTTCTTCGCCCAGGGTGCTGGCGATGGAATCGAGCGACTCGCGCAGGTAGCCGTCGTCGTCGATCGACTCGATCAGCGCCACTGCAATCTGCCGGTCGCGCGGCGACAGCGGGCTCAGGTGCAACTGCCACAACAGGTGGTCGTGCAGGGTTTCCGATTCGGCCACCTGTTCGGCCTGCAGGCCGTCGTCGTCGGGGTCGGCCGGGCCTGTGCGCTGGTACCACGTGTCGCCGTCGCTGCCGGTCCAGTCAGCCTCGGGTGGCGCGGGAGTGTCGAGCGAGGTGTCGTTTGCGTCCGCGGCACCATCATCGGCGGAGGCGGCCGTGTCACCGGCACTGATCGCCGATTCCGTCCAGTCCAGCAGCGGATTGGATTCCACCGCGGTGGCCAGTTCGGCTTCCAGCTCGGCGGCCGACAACTGCAACAGGCGGATGGCCTGCTGCAACTGCGGCGTCATGACGAG
Organism: Lysobacter zhanggongensis; assembly: GCF_046638635.1. Classification (NCBI taxonomy): domain Bacteria; kingdom Pseudomonadati; phylum Pseudomonadota; class Gammaproteobacteria; order Lysobacterales; family Lysobacteraceae; genus Lysobacter; species Lysobacter zhanggongensis. The sequence goes on along the minus strand of NZ_JBJXHK010000009.1, from coordinate 36,237 downwards.
GTGTTGACCGAGGGAGGCTTGGAGGCGGGGCTTCATGATGTGGGACAAACGCGAGCGGGGGTGGGCGACGGCCGCTGCGCTGCATCATGCCGGTGCGCGCACCGGACTTGCCCTTGGGGCTACAGGCGGAAGGTTTCGCCCAGATAGACGCGACGTACGTCGGGGTTGGCCAGCAGTGCGTCCGGAGCCCCCTGCGCAAGCACGCTGCCCTCGTTGAGGATATACGCGCGGTCGCAGATTCCCAAGGTTTCGCGGACGTTGTGGTCTGTGATCAGCACGCCGATGCCGCGGTTCTTGAGGTGGCTCACGATTCGCTGGATCTCGCCGACAGAAATCGGGTCGACGCCGGCAAACGGTTCGTCGAGCAGCATCAGGCGTGGTTTGCCGGCAAGCGCGCGGGCGATCTCGACCCGGCGGCGCTCGCCACCCGACAGGCTCGCGCCCTGCTGGTCGGCGACGTGGGTGACCTGAAGTTCGTCCATCAACGAAGCCAGTTCGCGCTCGCGCCCCGCCTTGTCGAGGTCGTCGCGCAGTTCCAGCACGGTCATGATGTTGTCGGCGACGCTGAGCTTGCGGAACACCGATGGTTCCTGCGGCAGGTAGCCGACGCCGTACTTGGAGCGCACATACATCGGGTCGCCGGTGATGTCCTTGCCATCGAGCGTGATCTGGCCGGCATCGGCCGGGACCAGCCCGACGATCATGTAGAAGCATGTGGTCTTGCCGGCACCGTTGGGGCCAAGCAGGCCGACGACTTCGCCCGCGTCCAGGGTCAGCCCGAAATCACGGACCACCTCGCGCGAGCGGTAGGTCTTGCGCAGGCCCTGCGCGACCAGCATCAGCCACCCTCCGCCGGGTTGTCGGCGTCGGCGGCGTCGTCGGGCGGGGTCTCCGCGCCGGCGCCCGTCTTGGGCAGGATCCGCATCTTGACCCGGCCGTTGCCTTGGCCGCCGCTGGTGACCTGGCCGGTGGACATGTTGTAGACCACCCGCTCGCCCGCCAGCGATCCGCGGGGCTGCTGGATATCGACGTTGCCGGTGAACACCACGGTTTCGTTGGAGACGTTGTAGTCGATGCGGCTGGCCACCGCGCTCATCGGCGTGCCGTCGTCCAGCTCCTGCCGGAGCCGTGCCGGGCTGCCGGTCAGCAGCACCCGCGAGATGTTGCCGCTGCGCGTGCTGATCTCGGCGCGCGCGGCTTCCGCGTGCAGGGTGCCCTGATCGATGGTGACGCCACCCGACAGCACGGTCGGGGTGCTGTCGTCCAGCGTGCCCTGCTGCATGCCGGACTCGATCTCCATGGCCTTGGACCGGTCGGATTTGCGTGCGTCGACCACCGGACTGGCCAGCACCGCGAGGGCGACCAGCAGCGACGTGAGGGTGACCCTCGGCGGGATGTTATGGGACATAGCGGGAGGTGACCTCGGATTGGAGCGTGTACTGCTTGCTGGCCAGGCTCACTTCGAGACCGACGCCGCGGAGTATAGAGCCGGGCCTGTCAATGGAGACCGCCACGGGCGAGGCCACGCGGTCGGCTTCGGGGAATACGTTCAGCTGCTCGGTGCGCACCACCACCGGCGCGCCGGTGCTGCCATCGCTTTCGGCCTTGACCGCGTCGCGCAGCCGCAATTCGTCGCCGTTGGCACTTACCCAGCCGTGCTCGGCGGTAACCTGCCAGGCATCGCCCGAACCCTCGCGCGGCGGGATCAGAAACAGCGGGGTGACGATCTCCATGGTCTCGTCCGCGGGATCGCGCTCCAGCTTGGGCGCGCGCAGGGTGAACGACTCGTTGCCGTTCGCATCCAGCGCGACCATTTCGAAGTCGTGAAGCACGTAGTCGGAGCGGCCACCGGCGGCGACGGTCCGCTCGACCTGCTCCTCGCGGTCCGACCACAGCGCCCAGCCACTGGCCAGTGCAATGACCAGCAGGACGGCCGACACGATCGTCCGCCAGCTCATGCGGTGCCTTCCACGCGCATGCCCTCGACCCGCGTCACCTCGTCCAGCAGCGCCTCGACCCGGCCCTGCGCGGCCAGCAGCAGGTCACAGAACTCCCGCACCGCGCCAAGCCCGGCCGAAGCCGAGGTGCGCCAGCGCACGCGTTCACGCACCCAGGGATGCGCGCTGGCCGGCGCGGCCGACAGGCCCACCTGCAGCATCACGCGCAGGTCGGGCAAGTCGTCGCCCATGAAGGCCACTTCGTCCATAGAGATCCCCAGGCGCTCGGCGATCTCGCCGACGCGCGCCAGCTTGTCCTTCACCGCCGTGTGCACTTCGGTGATGCCAAGTTCGGCAGCGCGCTGCTCGGCAATCGAGCTGGTGCGCGCGGTGATGAAGGCGACTTCGATGCCCGCCTGGCGCAGCAGCACCATGCCAAGCCCGTCATGCACGTGGAACGCCTTGAGCTCGCGCCCATCGGTGTCGAACAGCAGCCGGCCGTCGGTCAGCGTGCCGTCGACGTCGAAGCACGCGAGGCGCACGCGCGCCGCGCGCTCGCGGACCGGGGCGGGGTAGTCATTGTGATGGTCGTAGGGCACGGCGTCCTGGATCGCTTGTCTGTGTGGAGGCGTGGCGTTGCCGGGCCGCCCGTTAAACCACCCGTGCGCGCAACAGGTCGTGAATGTTGAGCGCACCGACCACGCACTGTGTGTCGTCGACCACCAGCAGGCCACTGATCTTGTGCGCTTCCATCAGCTGCGCGGCCTCTACGGCCAGCGCGTCCTGGCCGATCGTCCGCGGCGCACGGGTCATGACCTCGGCGATCCGGGTGGTACGCAGGTCGACGTGCTCGTCGTCCAGGCTCCGGCGCAGGTCGCCGTCCGTGTAGAGGCCGAGCAGGCGCCCGTCGTCGTCGACGATCGCGGTCATGCCCAGGCGCTTGTGGCTCATCTCGACCAGCGCTTCGCTGACCGTGGCGTCGGCACCCACGCGCGGCACGTCGTCGCCGCCATGCATGACATCGGCAATGTGCAGCAACAGCTTGCGGCCGAGCGCGCCGGCGGGGTGGGACCGCGCGAAGTCGTCGGCGGTGAACCCGCGCGCCTCCATCAGCGCCACCGCCAGTGCATCGCCCATCGCCAGCGAGGCGGTGGTGCTGGAGGTCGGGGCCAGGTCGATCGGGCAGGCTTCGGCCGGCACGCTCACGTCCAGGTGGACATCGGCCGCACGCGCCAGGCTCGACGCCGGCCGGCCGGTCATCGTGATCAGCGGGTTGCCCTGGCGCTTCAGCACCGGCAGCAGCATCAGCACTTCGTCGCTCTCGCCCGAGTATGAAAGGGCGAGGACGACGTCGGCATCGGTGATCATGCCCAGGTCCCCGTGGCCGGCCTCGCCGGGGTGCACGTAGAACGCCGGGGTGCCGGTGGAGGCCATCGTGGCGGCGATCTTGCGGGCGACATGGCCGGACTTGCCCATGCCCGTGCAGACCACGCGGCCGCGCGCCGCCAGCATCAGCCGGCAAGCCTGGCTGAAGTCGCCGTCGAGTCGGTTGCCGACCGCGGCCAGTGCCTCGGCCTCGAGCTGGAACACGCGGCGACCGCTGGTAGCCAGGGCGGCCGAATCGTGGGTGGGGAGTGCCGTTTCGGGATGTGCCATTTTCCGGGCAGGGGCTTTCCGCTAGGCTGACTGGCTAGTGTAAGCGCAATCGCGCGCTGCCCCGTCCCCCGTGAGCGACCCGTCCGTGAATCCCCAGACCATCCAGACCCTGATCGAGCAAGGCCTTCCAGGCGCCACGGCGCAAGTGCAGGGCGACGACGGGGTGCATTTCGAGGCGACCGTGGTCTGCGATGCTTTCGCCGGCAAGCTGCCGCTGGCGCGCCACCGCATGGTGTACGCCACGCTCGGCGAGCGCATGGGCGGCGAGATCCACGCGCTGGCGCTGAAGACGCTGACGCCCGCCGAAGCCGGCCGCGGCTGATCGCCATGCAGAAGATCGTGGTCGAAGGTGGCATCCCCCTGTCGGGCGAGGTCCAGATCTCCGGCGCCAAGAACGCGGTGCTGCCGATCCTGTGCGCGACGCTGCTGGCCGACGGAGCGGTCGAGATCAGCAACGTGCCCCACCTGCATGACGTGGTCACGACCGCCAAGCTGCTGGCCGAGATCGGTGCCGGCATCAGCATCGACGAGCGATACGGGATCACCGTCGATCCTACTACCGTGCACAGCCAGGTCGCGCCGTACGAACTGGTCCGGACAATGCGTGCCTCGGTGCTGGTGCTCGGTCCGCTGCTCGCCCGCTACGGCCACGCCGAAGTGTCCCTGCCGGGCGGCTGCGCGATCGGCTCGCGCCCGGTCGACCTGCACATCAAGGGGCTGCAGACACTCGGCGCGACGGTCACCGTCGAGAACGGCTTCATCAAGGCGCGTGCCGACCGGCTGCGCGGCGGGCGCCACGTATTCGAGCTGGTCAGCGTCGGCGCCACCGAGAACGTGCTGATGGCCGCGACGCTGGCCGAGGGCACCACCATCCTCGAGAACGCAGCGATGGAGCCGGAGATCGTCGACCTGGCCGAATGCCTGATCGCGCTGGGTGCGCGTATCGAGGGCGCGGGCACGGGACGGATCGTGGTGGAGGGCGTGGAGCGCCTGCACGGCGGCGCGCACTCGGTGGTCCCGGACCGCATCGAGGCCGGGACCTTCCTGGTCGCTGCGGCCATGACCGGCGGCCGCATCACCGCACGCCGGACCCGGCCGGACACGATGAAGGCGGTGTTGGCCAAGCTGGCCGAGGCCGGCGCCGAGCTGGAGTGCGAAGGCGACCGCATTACGCTCGACATGCAGGGACGCCGGCCGAAAGCGGTCAACATCACCACCGCCCCGCACCCGGCGTTCCCGACCGACATGCAGGCGCAGTTCATGGCGATGAACTGCGTGGCCAGCGGCGTCGGCGTGATCAACGAGACGATCTTCGAAAACCGCTTCATGCACGTCAACGAGCTGCTGCGCCTTGGCGCGGACATCCGGGTGGACGGCCACACCGCGGTCGTGCGCGGGGTGGAGCGCCTCAGCGGTGCGCCGGTCATGGCCACCGACCTGCGCGCGTCGGCGTCGCTGATCCTCGCCGGACTGGTCGCGGAAGGACAGACCACGATCGACCGCATCTACCACCTGGACCGCGGCTACGAGAACATCGAAGAGAAGCTCTCCGGGCTCGGCGCGAAGATCCGCCGGATCGACTGACGCCGCCGCGGACGTTGCCAAAAAAAGCCCCGCGTCATGCGGGGCTTTTCATTTGGCGTGCGGACAGGGCAGGTCAGTCGACCGACGTCACCTTCAGGTCGATCGTATCCTTGCCGTCCTTGCGCTGCAGGATCCGCGCGGGGACCGGCATGCCGTCGACCACCCAGGCGATCGTCTGCTTGTCGCCATCGGTGTTGACCAGCTTGGTGGCCTGCTTCTTCTGCCCGCTGACGCTGATCTGCTCGGTGCCGGCGACCTTGTAGCTCATCTGCTTGATCCGGCCGTCGTCCACCATCCGGTACTTCAGCGGCTTGCCGGCTTCGACATCGCGGACCAGTGCCAGGTTGATCATCAGAGCGTCCATGTCGCCGGGCTGCAGCTTGATCGGCGCCGAGCGCTCCTCTTTCACGTCGCCGCTCCAGCGGGCCACGCCCTCGGCCCAGTCGTACTCGGCCTGCTTGTCGGATTTCTTGACCAGCACCTTGGACGAGTCGCTGCTGCTGATCGGACGCCACTTGCCACCGTGCTCTTCGAACACGGTCTTCTGGCTCAGCGATGCCAGCGAGTTGCTGATGTCCAAGCTGTAGCGCCAGCGGTTCGCGCCGGCGGACGACAGGGTCATCCGGCCGTTCGCCTGCATGCCCATGTAGGTCGCCTGGTAGTCGGCGGTGAACGGCTCGATGGCGAACGCGGGGGCGCTCGCGGCGACCAGTACGGCCGATGCGGCGAGCCCGGTCAGCCAGCGACGCGGGCGGAACGTGTTGGTCGTGTTGATCGACATCTATTCGACTCCCTTGTATTCGACCAGGCGCAGGTCATAGGTGTCCTCGCCATCTTCTCGCTGGAGGATGCGGATCGGGGTGGGCACGTTCTTGGCCACCCAGATGACGGTCTCCTCGTTTGCATCCTTCGCCCGGGTGGCTTTCAGCGCCTTGTAGCCCAGGCCCCCGACACTCAGGCTGTCGGGCTGGTCGGCGACGACGTACACGTGTTCGCGCGTGCGGCCGTCATCGACGAAACGGTAGTTCAACGTCTTGCCCGGCTCCGCATCGCGGATCACCGCGAGGTTGATCAGCAGGCCGGTCATGTCGCCATCCTGCAGGGCGATCGGGCCGCGGCGATGTTCCTTGACTTCGCCACTCCAGGTCGCGCTACGGGACGACCAATCGTAGACACCGATGGTTTGCTTGCGGGTGAACACGGTCTTGTTGACTGTCGCCTGGCTCAGCGGGCGGTAAGTTTCGCCGGATTCGTAGAACACGGTGCTCTGCTCGGCATTGATCCCCGCCAGCCCGATCAGGCCGCGGGTGCCACGCATCACCAGGTCGACGCGCCAGCGCGGTGGCTGCTGCCGCACCAGTTGCATGGTGGCCTCGCCCAACGGCTTGCCGCCGCGGTAGACCAGGTAGCTGGCCACGAACGGTTCCAGCTCCGGTGCGGGGGTTTCAAGGATGGCGCCGGTGTCGGGCACCGCGACCGGCTGCGCCTGTTGCGCGGTGGTCGCGAACGGTGCCAGGACGAGGGCGAGGGCAAGCAGGCGGTTGCGCATGTGTCAGTAGGCCGATGGGTTGATGGGGTCGATCTGGAACGTGTCGTCGTCGAGCAGTTGCAGCGGTTGGTCGAGCGGCTGGCCATCCAGGCGCACCTGCATGTCGCTTCCCGTCGACAGCCGCCGCTGGGCGAGCAGTCGCAGGGTCGCANCGTCGAGCAGTTGCAGCGGTTGGTCGAGCGGCTGGCCATCCAGGCGCACCTGCATGTCGCTTCCCGTCGACAGCCGCCGCTGGGCGAGCAGTCGCAGGGTCGCAACCAGCAGTGGGTGCTCCCGGGCCAGCACGCGGCCGGCAAGCCCGGCGGCGTCGTCGCCGGGCAGTACCGGCACCCGGGCCTGCGCGATCACCGGGCCGCCGTCCAGCTCGGGCGACACGAAATGGACGCTGGCCCCGTGCTCTTCCACCCCGGCGTCGAGCGCCTGCTGGTGGGTGTGCAGGCCCTTGAACGCCGGCAGCAGGGACGGATGGATGTTGACGATCCGGCCCAGCCGCGCGGTCACCGCGAACTCGCTGACCAGGCGCATGTATCCCGCACAGACGATGAGATCGGGATGAACGGCGTCGACCTGACTGAACAGGTGTTCATCGAATGCCAGCCGGGTCGCAAAATCGCGTGGCCGGACCGCAAGCGCGGGGATACCGGCATCCCGGGCGCGATCCAGCGCCGGCGCCTTGGGCCGGTCGGAAAACACGCCGACCAGGCGTGCCGGCACCCGCCCCGCGGCGATCGCGTCGATGACGGCCTGCAGGTTGCTGCCGGTGCCGGAGGCCAGCACCGCGATGCGGAATGGCGCGCTGTCCATGGCGTCGGCCAGGCCTATGGGCGGGTCAGGCGATCCGTACGCGCTCGCCACCACCGGCGGCCACCACCGTGCCGATGCGGCGGTTGGGCAGGTCCATGCGGTCGAGCTCGGCCTCGATGGCCGCCGCGCCGGCGGGCGGGACCACCAGCACGAACCCGATGCCGCAGTTGAAGGTGCGCCACATCTCGGCGTCCTCCACCGCACCCTCTCGCTGCAGCCACTCGAACACCGGCGGCAGCACGATGGCCGCGGCGTCGATATCCAGACCCAGGCCGTCGGGCACCACCCGGATGATGTTCTCGGACAGGCCGCCACCGGTGATGTGCGCCATCGCGTGGACCGAGCCGCCGTGCTCGCCGCGCAGGAGTTCCAGCACCGGCTTCACGTACAGGCGAGTGGGGGCCATCAGCGCGTCCAGGAGGGGCACGCCGCCGACCTCGACGTCGGTGGGGCGTCCGGCGCGCTCGTAGATCCGACGGATCAGCGAGTAGCCATTGGAGTGCGGGCCGGAAGAGGCGATGCCGATCAGGACGTCGCCGGCCTCGACCCGCGCGCCGTCGCGCAGCTGGGACTTCTCGACCGCGCCGACCGTAAAACCGGCCAGGTCGTACTCGCCGGGGCCGTACATGTCCGGCATTTCGGCGGTTTCGCCACCGATGAGGGCGCAACCGGCTTCCTCGCAGCCGCGGGCGATGCCGCCGACCACCGCCACCGTGGTCTCGATGTCGAGCTTGCCGGTGGCGAAGTAATCCAGGAAGAACAGCGGCTCGGCGCCCTGCACCAGCACGTCGTTGACGCACATGCCGACCAGGTCGATGCCGATGGTGTCGTGGCGGCCCAGCTGCTGGGCCAGCTTGAGCTTGGTGCCGACGCCGTCGGTACCCGAGACCAGGACGGGCTCGCGGTACTTGCCGGACAGGTCGAACAACGCGCCGAATCCACCCAGGCCACCCATGACCTCGGGACGGAAACTGCGCTTCACCAGCGGCTTGATCCGCTCCACCAGCTCGTTGCCGGCGTCGATGTCGACCCCCGCGTCGCGGTAGGTCATGGGCGTCGGGCGGGGCGGGTTGGGAGCGGTCACGGCGGGCTCGATGGCGCAGGGAGGCGCAATTCTACCAGCGCGCCTGCAAAGCACGCCCGCCAAGCGCGCCGGTGGAGCGCGCGTGTTGGAGCGGCCCGTGGCGGCGCGTGCGTGCGGCGCCGTCACGGGCCTTCCAATGGACGTGCCGGCGCCCGTGCGGCACCATTTCGGGATTCCCCCAGCGGCAGGACAACGATGGTGCGCACAACAGGCGTGGCAATCGACGCGGCAGCCCACCCGGAGACCCGGCGACCGATGCGACGCGGGTTCGCGCGTGCGGCCGGTGCCTGGGCGCTGGGCATGGCCCTGCTGCTGGCCACGTTTACCGCCGGAGCGCAGCGGGTAGAGGGCGATCGTGCCGCGGCGCAGGGCGTGTACTCGGCCGAGGTCGAAGTCAACGGGCAGGGCGCCGGCGAGCGCAATGCCGCGTTCGCGCGCGCGCTGGCGCAGGTCCTGGGCAAGTTGTCGGGTGACCGCGGGACCGCCTCCCGGCCCGGCGTCGGGCAGGAGCTGCGACAGGCCGAGCGCTACGTCAGCGGGTATGACTACCGGCAGGACGAGGGCGTGTCGGCCAGCGGTGCGCCGAGTTTCAAGACCACCCTGGTGGTGCGCTTCGACCGTGAACAGATCGATTCGTTGGCTGCGGCGCTGGGCCTGCCCGTCTGGCCGCAGCCGCGGCCCAAGCCGGTGCTGTGGCTGGCGATCGATGACGGCAGCGGACCGAAGCTGGTCGGCCTGCCGAAAGCGGCCGCCGCCCGCACCACGCTGCAGCGCGCCGAACAGCGCGGTTTCCGCCTCGGCCTGCCCAACGGCAGCGCCGCCGAGCAGGCGCTGGTGGGCGCGATCTGGCGTGGCGACACCGCCGCCGTGGCGCGCGCTTCACGCCGCTACAGCCCGCCGATGCAGTTGATCGGCAAGCTCTACCGCCACGACGGCGGATGGAAAGCCGACTGGACCTTCGTCGACGATGGCCGCGTGCTGTCGCGCTGGTCCGAAGAGGGCGGTAATGCGCTGAAGGTGATGGCCACCGGTGCCGACGGCGCCGCCGACGCCCTGATGAAGCGTTACGCCAAGGCGCCGGAAACCGGCCCGGCCGGTACCTACCGGATCTCCTTTACCGGCCTCGATAGCGCTGACGATTACGTGCGGCTGTCGGGTTACCTGCAGCGGCTGGCGGTGGTCCGTGGTCTGACGCCGCTGACCGCATCGCCCGACTCGGTCGCCTTCGACGTCGAGTTGATCTCGGGCGTGTCCGGGTTCAACCGCCTGGTCGACGGCGGCGACGTGCTGGTGGATGCCTCGGTCGAGGGCGGGGAGCCGGTGTACCGGCTGCGCTGATGGACCATCCCAACCCGCTGGACGACATCGCCCGGTTCCTCCGGCGGCTGCAATGGGCCGCGGTCGGCCTGTTCGTGTGCTGGCTGCTGTGGTTGCTGGCGCCGATCCTGACCCCGTTCGTGCTGGCGGCGCTGCTGGCATGGCTCGGCGACCCGCTGGTCGACCGCCTGGAGCGGGCCGGGCGCCGCCGCAACGTCGCGGTGACGCTGGTGTTTACCGCGATGGCGCTGGTGGTGCTGCTCGGACTGGTGCTGCTGGTGCCAACGATCGAGAGCCAGATCGCGACCCTGATCACGTCGATGCCGACCTACCGGGAGTGGTTCATCGGCACCGCGCTGCCGTGGCTGGAAGCCCGGTCGGGGCTCGACATCACCGGCTGGCTCGATTTCAACCGGCTGATCGAGTTGCTGCGCAGCAACTGGGAGCGCGCCGGCGGTTTCGCGACCACGCTGCTGGGCTACATGTCGCGCTCGGGCTTCGCGTTGCTGGCGATGGTGGCCAACATCGTGCTGCTGCCGGTGATCACGTTCTTCTTCCTGCGCGACTGGGACCTGCTTGTGGCGAAGATCGCCGCGCTGGTTCCGCGCGACCACACCGCGACGGTCGGGCGCCTGGCCAGCGAGTCCAGTGACGTGCTCGGTGGCTTCCTGCGCGGACAGTTCCTGGTGATGCTGATCCTCGGCGTGATGTACGGCGTCGGACTGTGGGCGGTCGGCCTCGACCTGGGGATACTGATCGGCATCATCGCGGGCCTGCTGACCTTCGTGCCGTACCTCGGGCCGGCCAGCGGCATCATCCTGGGCTGCATCGCGGCACTGGTGCAATACGGCGACTGGCAGCACGTCGCCGGGGTGCTGGCGGTGTTCGGCATCGGCCAGGTGATCGAGAGCTACTGGCTGACGCCGAAACTCGTGGGTGACCGGATCGGCCTCCATCCGGTGGCGGTCATCTTCGCGGTGCTCGCGGGCGGCCAGCTGTTCGGTTTCCTCGGCATGCTGCTGGCGCTGCCGGTGGCGGCGGTGGCCAACGTGCTGCTGCGCTACGCGCAGGAGCGCTACACGCACAGCCGGCTGTACGCCGGCGACCACCCGGCGATCGTGCTGGGTGAGGCCCATGACGCGCCGGTGATCCAGTACCCGCGGGAGCCGGAGGCCGAGTGAACTCCCCGCGTTCCGGGCCGGAGCCGCCGGTGCAGTCGGCGTCGGCCGTTCCGCAGTTGCCGCTCGCGTTGCGCGCGCCGCCCGACCAGCGCCTGGACACCTTCGTAGCACCGCCGCCCGGCGTGGTGGAGCAACTGCGTGCGCTGGCCAGTGGCGGCAGTGGGGACTGGCTGCTGTTGTGCGGGCCGCTGGGCACCGGCAAGACCCATCTGCTGCTGGGCGCCTGCGCGGAGGCGCACGCGGCCGGCCGGCGGGCGGCCTACCTGCCGCTTGCCGCAGCCGCGGGCCGGTTGGGCGAGGCGCTGGAAGCACTGGAAGGGCATGACCTGATCGCGCTGGACGGGCTGGAGGCCATCGCCGGCGCGCGTGACGACGAGGTCGCGCTGTTCCATGCCCACAACCGCTCCCGGGCAGCCGGGACCCGGATGGTCTATTCGGCCCGCGCCAATCCGGAAGCGCTTGAGTTGGCCCTACCCGACCTGCGTTCGCGGCTATCGCAATGCACCCGGGTCGTGCTCCAGCCGCTCGACGACGAAGGCCGCCGCGAGGTGCTCCGCCAACGCGCGCGGCGCCGCGGCTGGGCGCTGGAGGAGCCGGCGCTGGAGTGGTTGCTGCGACGGGTCGGGCGCGACCTCGGGGGCCTGACCGCGTTGCTGGACCGGCTGGACCGCGCTTCGCTGGCGGCGCAGCGCCGGATCACCGTGCCGTTCCTGCGGCAGGTGCTGGGCGCCTGAGAGGGCTCTGGTAGCCCGGCCACCGCGCCGGCACCTGTTGATCAGCGGTTGCGTGCTTCGTCTTCCAGGACGGCGTCGAGGTCTGCCAGGCGCTGTGGCGTGCCCACATCGGTCCAGCGGCCGCGGTGGTGTTCGCCGCTGACGGCGTTGCGCGCCATCGCCGCACGCAGCAGCGGTGCAAGCTTGAAACGCGGCGGGTCGCGCTCGGCGCCGTCGGCCGTGCCGATCACCTCGCGCCAGCGCTCGAACAGGGACGCACGGTAGACACCGATGCCGGAGAACGTGAGGCGCCGCGGCCCGTCGGATGTAAGCCGGTCACCGTCGAGCGCGAAGTCACCGGACGGGTTGTGAGCGGGGTTGTCGACCATCACCAGGTGCGCATCGCCCGCGGGAGCGGACGGCAGGCGCGCATAGTCGACGTCGCTCCAGATGTCGCCGTTGACCGCGATGAAGGCATCGTCGCGCCCCAGCAGGTCCAGCGCCCGCCACATGCCGCCGCCGGTCTCCAGCGGGTCGGGGCCCTCGTACGAGTAGCGGATGCGCATCCCCCAGCGGGCTCCGTCACCGAGCGCCTGCGGGAACTGGTCGGCCAGCCAGCTGGTGTTGATGACAACCTCGTCGACACCGGCTGCGGCCAGCTTCTCCAGGTGCCAGCCGATCAACGGCTTGCCGCCCGCCTCGAGCAGCGGCTTGGGCGTGCGCGCGGTCAGCGGGCGCATCCGCTCGCCGAGGCCGGCGGCCAGGACCAGGGCTTTCATTGCGATGGGCTGCTGGTGGCAAGCGCCGGGCGCACGTGGCGGTCGATGATCGACCCCAGTGGCGCCAGCTCCGGGTAACGCGGAACCACTTCGTCGAGGTAGCCGACGAACCGCGGCACGTCGGCCAGGTACTTCGGCTTGCCGTCGCGGTGGTGCAGCCGGGCGAAGATGCCGATGACCTTGAGGTGGCGCTGCACGCCGATCAGGTCGGCGTCGCGCCGGAAGTGCGCCAGCGACGGCACCGGCAGGCCGGCCGCGGCGGCGCGCGCGTGGTACTGGTCGAGCCAGTCCGAAACACGGGACTCGGGCCAGCTCACGAACGCGTCCTTGAACAGGCTCAGCGCGTCGTAGGCGATCGGACCGCACACAGCGTCCTGGAAATCCAGCACCGCAGGGCCATCGTCGACCGGCATCAGGTTGCGCGGCATGTAGTCGCGGTGCACCAGCACCTGGGGCTGCGCCAGCGCGGCGTCGACCAGGAACCGGTAGACCGCCTCCAGCTGCTCGAGTTCGGCGCACCCCAGCGTCGCGCCCAGGTGGCGGCCCAGATACCAGGTGTCGAACAGGCCAAGCTCGCGGGCCAGCAGCGCATGGTCGTAGGCCGGCAGCGCCGGCGGGCAGGGGATTGCCTGCAGCCTGAGCAACTGGTCGATGGCCGCGTCGAACAGCGCGTCGGCATTGCCGGCGTGGATGACGTGCAGGTAGGTGTCGGCGCCCAGGTCCTCCAGCAGCAGGAAGCCGGCATCGGTATCGCGCGCGAGCACCCGAGGCACCCGCACGCCGCCGCCCTCGAGCAGTTCGCCGATCGCCAGCCACGGGCGAACGTCCTCCTTGTCCGGCGGCGAGTCCATCACGATCACGCTGGTGCGGCCGTCGAGGGCCGTCGCGGCGCGCCAGTAGCTGCGGAAGCCGGCATCGGTGGACGCGCGCACGAGTTCCAACCCGGCATTGCCGGTGGCGGCGCGGGCCCAGGCCAGGCGCTCGGCGGCGCGGTCGTGGGAGTCGTCGGGGGGCAGGGTCATGCAGGCTCCGGCGCGGCGGGGGCCGCGACTGCACAGGGTACTGGTGCGCCTGCGCCGGGGGAACGGCCGACGGACGCCTGAAATGCAGACACCCCGGCGAACCGGGGTGCCTGGGCGCTCAACATCAATGGGTTCAGCGCGGAGGACGGACCGTCTTGCGACGCGTCGCCATCTGGTAGATGAAGAGCAGCACGATCGCGGCGAGGATCGCGATGGCCCAGACCAGCAGGCGGTTGTCCACGCCCATCGCGTCGGCGACATACCCACCGACCACCGCGCCGACGATGCCGAGCAGGATCGTCATGATCCAGCCCATCGGATCCGAGCCGGGTTTCAGGAAACGCGCCAGCACGCCAATCACGGCGCCGCCGATGATGTACCCCAGGATGCCATCGAACATTGCGTTGCTCCTCAGCAGTGGGTGGATACCACGCCCGATCGTAGCACCGGCGCCGCACCCGCCCGGCTACGTCAGCAGCAGCCGTGCTCGCCGCGCTCCTGGGTGCTCGCCGCGGCCGCCACGCCGGTGGTCTCGCCCCGCTGGCCGGCCTGGTGGTGGTCGGCGATCACGCGGGCGACGCTGGCGGTAACCCGCTTGCCCATCGGGATGTGCAGGAACTCGTTGGGCCCATGCGCGTTGGAATGCGGGCCGAGCACGCCGGTGATCATGAACTGCGCGCCCGGGAACTTCTCGCCGAGCATGCCCATGAAGGGGATCGAGCCGCCTTCGCCCATGTACATCGCCGGCTTGCCGAAGAACGCCTGGCTGGCGTCGTCGATCGCCTGGTTGAGCCACGGCGACTGCGCCGGGGCGTTCCAGCCGCTGGACGACTTCTCCAGTTCGAGCTCGACATGGGCGCCATTGGGCGGGTTGCTCAGCAGCACGTCCTTGAGAAGCTCGCCGGCCTTGCGGCCGTCCAGGGTCGGCGGCAGGCGCAGCGACAGCTTCACCGCGGTGTGGGGACGCAGCACGTTGCCGGCCGAGTCCAGCGACGGCATGCCGTCGATGCCTGTCACCGACAGGGCCGGTCGCCACGTGCGGTTGAGCACCAGTTCGGCAAGCGTGTCGTCCATCGGGGTCATCCCGTCCAGCAGCGGGAACTTGTCGAATACCGCAGTGCCCAGCACTTCGGCCGCGCGACGTGCCTGCTCCAGCCGCTCGGCCGGCACTTCCACGTGCAGGCCTTCGATCAGGATCCGGCCGGTGGTCTCGTCCTCCAGCCGCGACAGCAACTGGCGCAGCAGTCGGAAGCTCGATGGCACCACGCCGGAGGCATCGCCCGAGTGCACGCCTTCGTCGAGGACCTTCACGGTGAAGTTGCCGCCGGCCAGGCCGCGCAGCGAGGTGGTGCACCAGAGCTGGTCGTAGTTGCCGCAGCCCGAGTCGAGGCAGACCACCAGCGACGGCTTGCCGATGCGGTCGGCGAGGTGGTCGACGTAGGCGGGCAGGTCGTAGCTGCCGGATTCCTCGCAGGCCTCGATCAGCACCACGCAACGTGCGTGCGGCAAACCCTGCTCGCGCAGTGCCATCACCGCCGTCAGCGAGCCGTAGATCGCGTAGCCGTCGTCGGCGCCGCCGCGGCCGTACAGCCGGTCACCCTTGATCACCGGCTTCCACGGGCCGAGGTCGTCGTCCCAGCCGGTCATCTCGGGCTGTTTGTCGAGGTGGCCGTACAGCAGCACGCAGTCCTCGGCGCTGCCGCCGTTGGCCGGCGGGATGTCGAGGAAGATCAGCGGGGTGCGTCCCTCCAGTCGGACCACCTCGACCTGCATGCCCTCGATGGCCTGCGACTTCGCCCAGCCTTCCATCAGCGCGACCGCCTGGTCCATGTAGCCGTGCTCGACCCACTGGGCGTCGAACATCGGCGACTTGTTGGGGATGCGGATGTACTCGACGAGCTGGGGAACAATCTGCTCGTCCCACTTGGCGTCTACGAAGCGCTGGATGCGGGCGTGGTCGATCGTGCTGGCAGCCATGGCGGAGTCCCGGATTGCAAAGAGGCCAATTGTAGCGCCCGTCGCGGTGGGGCTTTTCCTACACGGTGTGGCGGCATCGGCCGGCCGGCGCGAGGCGTTTTCGACGATGGGCGGGTGCCGGCCGCCCGCGGAGACTGTTCTCACCGGCGGACAGGGCCGGCCACCCACCAAGCAAGGAGCTCGCCATGAAATCCACCTTCCGACTCGCCGCCATGTCCCTGCTGCTGCCGCTGCTCTTCGCCGGCGCGGCCTTCGCCGCCGAAAAGGTGGACATCAACACCGCCGACGCCGCGACCCTCGACGAGGTGCTGCTCAACGTCGGGCCGTCGAAGGCGCAGGCGATCGTCGACCACCGCAAGGCCAACGGTGCCTTCCGCAGCGCCGAGCAGCTGGCGCTGGTGAAGGGGATTGGTTTGGCAACGGTCGAGAAGAACCGCGATCGCATCGTCGTCGGCGGTTCTGCCAAGAGCGGCGGCAAGGCGTCGGCCGCGCGCTGAGTCGCCGCTGCGGTCTGACGGTTTAGCGGGCAGGACGCCCGCAGGAAAACGGGGGAGAGACTCCGGACAAGGACGTGCGCCACCCGCCCCCGGAAGGAACCGGGGCGGGTGGCAACCTGCGTGGTGTACCGCCGGGGTGACGCCGGCGGATGGCTAGACTGTTGGCCCGACCGAACCGCACGCGCCGCCAAATGCCCGCCACATCCCGTGTCATCCCCGCCAACGAGTACCGCCGCGAGCGCTGGCGCAACCAGCTGGGGTGGACGCGCGAGATCTGCCGCAACGGCGATGGCGACGCGTGGGACTGGCGGTTGTCCATCGCCGAGATCGAACAGGACGCGGCGTTCTCTTGCTTCCCCGGCATCGACCGGGAATTGGTGCTGTTGGCCGGCAACGGCCTGCGGCTTCGCTTCGACGATGGGGAGTGCATCGACCTGCAGCCGCCGCACGAGCGCCACCGGTTCGCCGGGGAGCGGGGCGTGACCGGCGAGCTGGTCGACGGCCCCACCCACGATTTCAACCTGATGTGGCGGCGCGGCCGGGTCGAGGCCGATCTGTGGCACCGGCCGCTGGTCGGGCCGATGGTGATCTTCGCCGAGCCGCACTCGACCTGGGTCGTGCACCTGCTCGCCGGCCAGGCACGCTTTGCCGACGACTCGGGGCTGCCGGCGCTGGCGGCCGGTGACACCGCGCTGTTCGCGGCCGGTACCGCCCGGTTGCGCCATGTCATCGACGGCGGTGGGGAAGCGCTGTTGATCCGGCTGACGGGTGCCGGGGCCGGCATTGGCGAGAAGATCGCTTCGGCCCGCTGATCGCCGCCGCCGACCAGATCCCGCGATCGGATTTCAGTAGACGTCCCGGCGGTAGCGGCCCTCGGCCGCCAGGCCCTCCAGCGCGTCGCGCCCGACGATGTCCGCCAGCACCGCGTCCACTGCCGGTGCCATGCCTTCCAGGCTGCCGCAGACGTATACCGCGCCACCGGCCTCGATCCAGTGCCGGACTTTCTCTGCCGATTCGCCCAGGACGTGCTGGACGTAGCGGCGCTGCGGTTGGTCGCGGGAGAACACCCGGTCGAGGCGCTGCAAGTGGCCGTCCCGCTGCCACGCCATCAACTCGTCCGCGTGGAAACCATCGTGGGCCGCGTTGCGCTCGCCGAACACGAGCCAGTTGCGGCTGTGCCCGGCGGCGATCCGCGCTTTCAACAGCGCACGCAGACCCGCCAGCCCGGTGCCGTTGCCGACCAGCATCAGCGGACGGTCGTCGGCGGGTGGGTGGAACCCCGGGTTCGAGCGGATGCGCAGGGCGATCGACTCGCCGATGCGGGCGCCATCGGTCAGCCAGCCACTGCCGATGCCGGGCTGGCCATCGGGCCGGGCCATCCGCCTGACCAGCAACTGCAGGCTGCCGTCGGCCGGCAGTGAGGCTATTGAATATTCGCGGTGGGGCAGCGGCCGGAGGGCATCCGCAACTGCCTGCGCCGATGTGCCGGGGACCGCGGGCGGCAAGTGCGAGCGGGCCAGCACGTCGGCCAGCGGTTCGCGGACATCGCCGAAGGTGACCATTTCGCCCGGGTCGAGCCGCGCCTCGGCCAGCCACGCATCGACCCGCGCCGCGGAATGCCGCGGGCCGATCTCGGCGACGTCGCCCGCCTGCCACTGCAGGTCGGCCGCGTCCTCGGGTTGGAGTGCCAGGTGGAACGCCGGGCCGCCAACGCTGCCGGGGTTGAGCAAGCGGCGCTCGACCAGGCGCCACCGACGGTAGTCGGGCGCGCGCCAGTCGGGGGCGTCGGTGTTGCCGCTGAGCTGGCCCAGGTGGTGCTGCCAGTGCCGCAGCGCGGCCGGGTCGTTGTCGTCCACCTCGACCCTGTCGAACAGCGGCTGGGCGCCGGCGTGGTGCAGCCGCTGGTCGAGCTCACGGCCGAAGCCGCAATAACTGTCGCGGTAGCCGCGGTCGCCGAGGGCGAGCAGGCCGTAGCGCAGGCGGGCAAGCCTCGGCGGCCGATCCTGCAATTGCCTGAGGAAGGCCCGCGCGCTGTCGGGCGCCTCGCCCTCGCCAAAGGTGGACGCGACCAGCAGCAGCCGTCGTCCGTCCAGCTCCGCCGGCCTGAGCGCGCCGAGCGTCTTCACCTCGACCGCGCAGCCGCTGTCGCGCAGGGTTGCCGCGGTCTGCAGGGCGAGTTGCTCCGCGGTACCGGTCTGGCTTGCATGCGCGATCAGGATCGGCTTTTCGACCGGAGTGGGCGCCGCCGCTGGCAGGGCGGCGAGTGCACCGGCCGTGGTGGCGACGGCGCGCTTCCTGCGCCGCCGGTCGAGGTAGAGCATCCAGCCGGTGACGGCGAACACCGGCATCAGCAGGCTGGCCAGCATGAACACCACCACGCCGGTGGTGCCGAAAAAGCTGCCGCGATGCAGCGGGAACATGCTGCCGCCGATTTTCTGCCGCAGGCTGCCGTCATCGTAGCGCTCGTGCGCGACGGGCGCCAGGGTCCAGCGGTCCAGGCTCAGCGTATTGCGCGCCCGCTCGTGCGCCGGGTCGGCGTCGAGGTAGCGGAACGACAACGCGCCATCGTCCTTGGGCAGGTTGAAACTGGCGGTGCTCCATGCGGGCGCGGTCGCGGCGAACGCCTGCCACGCCGCGTCGATGTCGAGCGCCGGCGGGGTGCCGCGATCGGCGGTCGGGACGATCTCCGCCCTGGTCGGAGCTCCCGATTCGGCCCACGCGTTGACCGCATCCCGGTACCAGCCGTAGGACCACCACAGCCCGGTCAGCGACATCACCAGGTAGGCCACCAGCATCCAGGTGCCTACCACCGAGTGCAGGTGCCACAGGAAGTTGCGGCCCTTCTGCTTCCAGTCCAGCGCCAGCCATGTTCGCAGGCTGCCCCAGCGGCGGGGCCAGCGCAGGTACAGCCCCGAGACGCAGAAGAAGATCAGGATGATGGTGGAAGCGCCGACGATCTGCTTGCCGACGTCGTCCACGGCCAGCCACCGGTGCAGCCGCATCGTGGTGCGGAAGAACTCCTGGTAGCGGGGCTCGGGGAGGATGGCGCCGCTGTAGGGGTCGACATGCCGACGCTCGCCGCGACGGCCGCCGTCCCTGGGTGCGAAGCCGACCATCGCCGCGTCGCGCGGGTCCGCCGAAAGCTCCAGCGACGCGATCGCCTCGCCGGGCCGGGCCGCGGCAACCCGCTCCATCAGCGCAGAAGGCGACAACGCGGCACGCCCCGCCGGCTCGACCGTCATCACGCCCGGGTTGAGTGCCTCGAGGATCTCGTCCTCGAAACTGAGCATGCCACCGGTCACGCCGACCAGCGCGAGTACCACGCCGGCGGTAATGCCGAGGAACCAGTGGACCTGGAAGACCGCGTTGCGGAACGTGGTGGTCATCAATCAGAACTCGACGTTGAGCGACAGCCACAGGCGCCGACCGGCTTCGCTGGTGCTGCGGCTGTTGGCATAGGCGAGGACGCCGTTGTTGTCGTACGGCAGATAGTCGACGAAGTCCTTGTCGAACAGGTTGTGGACGGCAGCGTTGAGACTGATCGCATCGCTGAAGCGGTAGCGGCCGCCGAGGTGGTACTGCGAGTACGGCTTGTAGTCGCCCAGCTGGTCCTGCGCGGCGCCCGGGCCACGGTAGCGCGCGCTGCGGTACTCGCCGCGCAGGTACAGGTCGAGCACGTTGCTGGCACGCCATTCCAGGCTCGCGTTGAGCAAATGCCGCGGGGTGTTCGTCAGCGGTTCGCCGGCGTCGTCGCCGCTCCGGATCTCGCTGTCGGTGTGGGTGTAATTCAGCGATGCGTCCCAGGCATCGGCCACGGGCACGCGCACCGCGAACTCGGCGCCACGCGTCACCGCCTGGTCGATGTTGACGCTCTGGCCGAAGGTCGGCGAGCGCGGGAACCAGCCGGCGTCGTAACAGTCGACCCCGCTGAAGTCGGCTGCGGCGTACTGCTCCTGGCTGAGGCCGTACGCGCAGTTGGCGACCGGCGTGCCGCTGGCGATCTTGTCGTCGAAGTCGTTGTTGAACATCGTGAGGTTGGCGCTGACGCCGTTGTCGGCCGCGTAGTACACGCCCAGCTCGGTGGTGGCGCTGGTCTCGGGCTGCAGGCCCGGCGTGCCGATCAGCGGGATCGTGCCCTGGCCGCCGAAGCCGCGGATGCCCGGGGTCAGGTCCTCGACGTTGGGCGAGCGGTAGCCCTCGCTGTAGCCGCCCTTGACCACCCAGTTGGGGCTCGCGTTCCAGACCAGGTAGGCGCGCGGGCTGAGGTGGCTGCCGAACCGGCTGTGGTCGTCGTGTCGCGCGCCCAGCGTGAGGTTCAGCGCGTCGTTGATGCGCCATTCGTTCTCGGCGAACACCGCCCATTGCTCGAACGTGAACGGTGCCGGGGTGGCGCCGTCCACCAGCGACGCGTCCAGGTACTGGCCACCAACGCTGAGCTTGTTGGGGCCAATGTCGGTCACCAGCTTGGTGTCGAACACGCGGTTCTCGTTCTCGAGCTGGCGCGGGCTGCCGGCGTCCGCGGTGCCCGCAGGCAACAGGCGACCGATGGTCTCGGTGGTGGTCTTCTGCAGGCTGGACTGCAGCAGCGAGTAACCGAAGCGCGCGTCCCAGGCGAGCGTGGCCTGGTCGCGGTTGAAGCGCAGTTCCTCCGCGTAGCCGCCACTGCCCAGCGTGCCCATCTGGCCGTCGCCGTTGTCGTAGTCCTGGCGGTGGCTGGCGACGTCCAGCCAGAGGTCGTGGTCCTCGCCCATGACCAGCGAGAGCCGGGCGCCGATCCTGTGGCCGTCGTAAGCCACCGGGTTGGCGCCCATGCGCGGTGCACTGGCGTCGCCATCGACCTCGTCGTAGGTGATGGTGGCATCGTCGCGACTGAACCAGCCGCCACGCAGCGCCAGTCCGAGACGGTCCGCCACCAGTGGGCCGTCGAGATGGAAGTTGGCGCCGTGCAGGTCGCCGAACGCGCCGTGCTCCTGCACGGTGGTTTCCACGCCGACCGAGCCACCCCAGCGGGTGCCGACCTTGCGGGTGATGATGTTGATCACGCCGCCCATCGCATCGGAGCCGTACAGGGTCGACATCGGCCCGCGGATCACTTCGATGCGTTCGATCGCCGACATCGGTGGGATGAAGTTGTTGGCGGTGTTGCCGAAGTTGTTCGGCGCCACGTTGCCCGAGGTGTTCTGGCGACGGCCGTCGATCAGCAGCAGCGTGTACTCGGACGGCATGCCGCGCAGGCTCACCTGCGGCGCCCCGGTCTTGTCCACGCCGACGCCGACATCCACGCCCTCGACGTCGGCCAGGATGTCCGACAGGCCGTGCACCGGCCGGGTCTCGAGTTCCTCGCGGGTGATCACGGTGATGCTGGCCGGCGCTTCGCGCACCACCTGCTCGAAGCCGGCGGCGGTGACCACCACCGCGTCCAGGTCGGTCGGGGCGACGGGGCCGTTCGCGTGGGCGGCGGGCAGGATGGCGGCGGACAGGGCAGTGGCGAGGAGGGAGCGGCGCAGGGTCGTGGGGGACATGGGGACTTCAAGGTGGGGAGTGCGGGAGCGCGCCGGCGCACTGCAGGCGGCGGAAAGGAGGTCGGGGTGGGCTCAGGTCTCGGCCCAGCGGCGCAGCAGGTTGTGGTACACGCCGATCAGGCGCAGCACCGCGTCCGCATCGGCGCCGGTGGCGGTCAACGCCTGGATCGCACCGTCCAGTTCGAACAGCATCCGGCGCTGGCCGTCGTCGCGGACCAGGCTCTGCACCCAGAAGAACGCAGCGAGCCTGGCACCGCGCGTGACCGGTGCGACCCGGTGCAGGCTGCTGGAGGGATAGACGATCAGGTCGCCGGCCGGCAGCTTGACCTCGTGCTCGCCGTACGTGTCGCTGATGATCAGTTCACCGCCGTCGTACTCGTCCGGCCCGCACAGGAACAACGTGCACGACACGTCCGAACGCAGGTTTACCGGTGGCGCGCCTTCGGCCACGGCCATCGCCATCACCGAACCGTCGACATGGAACCCGTACTGGCCGCCACCCTGGTAGCGGTTGAAGCGCGGCGGCAGCGTGCGCGCCGGCAGCGTTGCCGGGAAGTACATCGGGTGCGCTGCCAATGCCGCCAGCACCTCGCGCCCGAGTTCCGCACGCAGCGGGGAGTCCTCGGGCAGCTGCAGGTTGTCCTTTACCTTCGCGCCCTGCGGGCCGACCGTCTGCCGGCCGTCAACCCAGGCGGCACCCTCCAGTACCTGCCGGAACCGTGCCAGTTGCGCGTTGTCGAGGACGCCGGGGATGTGCAGCAGCATGTGGGTCTGGTCCTGGGGGCTGGTCCGGCGGCGTCCGCCGGCCAGGCACGTCAGAAGTGGAAGTTCGCCGTCAGCGTCGCCGTGCGCGGCGCACCCGGGGTGTAGCGATAGCCGCTCTTGTTGATCGCGGCGACGTAGTCCTCGTCCAGCAGGTTGTAGAGGTTCAACCGCAGGTCGAAGTGCTTGTTGAAGGCGTAGCTGGCGACGGCGTCGACCACCCAGTAGTCCTCGGTGTACGCCGGCGTGCCGACGGCGCCGTCGTTGCCGCGCTTGAGCTCTCCCGAATAGCGCGCGCCGCCGCCGAGGGTCAGCCCGTTGCCGAACGTGTAGGTGGTCCAGGCGGTGAACGCCCGGTCGGGCGTGTAGGCCAGGTCGCGCGAGCCGTCGACCGAGACCGTGGGGCCGTCGAGCACCTCGGTGTCCATCGTGGTGAAGCCGGCCGACACCATCCAGTCATCGGTAATGCGGCCGACCGCGCCCAGCTCCACGCCCCGCACGCGCTTGCGGCCGGTCTGGTAGTACAGCTGGTCGATCGGGTCCTGGACGATCTCGTTGGTCAGCTCGGTCTCGTACACCGCTGCGGTCAACAGCAGTGCATCGTTGGCGAACTGCCATTTGGTGCCCACCTCGGCGGTGCGTGCCTTCTGAGGGTCGAACGCCGGGTTGTCGGCGTTGTTGTCGCGGTCGCTCAGCTCGAGGCTGGCGCCACCGGGAGGCTGCTGGGAGATCGCGTAGTTGGCGTAGACGCTGCCGTTCCCGGTCGGCTTGTACAGCGCGCCGAGCTTCCAGTTGAACAGCGTGTCGGAGACTTCCGCGTCGACGCCCGGGACGATGCTGCCTTCCGCCGCAGCGCCGCAATCGGGGCCGCGACGACCGCCACACGGGACCAGGCTGCTGTAGCGCGCGGTGTAGTCGTCGACGCGGACCCCGCCGTTGACCTGCCAGCGGTCGTTGAAGGTGAGGGTGTCGAACGCGTACACCGCGATGGTGTCGGTGCGGCCGTCGCCGCGCGCGCCGGTGTACTCGCGCAGCAGGCCGGTGGCGGTGGGGTCGGGGTTGTAGAGGTTGGCGTCCGGCCAGGCCGTCCCGGTCACCGCGCCCATCCCGAGCGTCTGCAGGTCCTCGCGGATCAGCTCCAGGCCGGTGCTGATGTCATGGCGCAGGCCGCCGGCGTCGAGCGCGAGGTTGAGGTGGGTCTGGTTGGTCAGGATCGTGTTGCGCTGGTCCTTGAACGTCGGCAGGTTGCGCGTGATCGTCCAGGTGGAGCGGTCCGCCAGGTCCGGTGTCAGCAGCCGGTCGGCCGAGCCCATGAAGGCGGTCAGCATGTACTGCTGGCGGGTACGGCCCCAGCGGGTGGTGTTGGTCAGCCGGGCGTCGATCCCGAAGTCGTGCTCGACGCGCACCGTGGCCATGTCGGCGGTGACGTCGTCGTGGTCCAGCAGGGTGCCGTAGAAGTTTTCCGGGTCGACCGGGGGTGCCAGCCCGAGTTCCGGGCGGGCAGGGTCGGGCGACGAATAGCCGGGCAGGCCGATGGTCGGCACGCCACCGTCGGGGATGTTCTCGTGCTGCACGTGCAGCAGGTCGACGATCACCCGGGTTGCGCCGTCGAGTCCGAGGCCGAGCGATGGCGCGATGCCCCAGCGCTTGTTCTCGGCGACGTCGCGGCCGGCGACTTCGCTGTCCTGCGCCATCAGGTTGAGGCGCAGCGCCGCGCCGGGCGCAAGGGCGCGGTTCCAGTCGGCGGTGACGCGCTGGTGGCCGGCGGTGCCGTAGGCGGCCGAGGCGTCGCTGCGGTTGGCCAGGAACGGCCGCTTGGTGACGAGGTTGATCGCGCCCGTCGGCGAGGTGCGGCCGTAGTCGCTGCCGGCCGGACCCTTGGCCACTTCGACCTGCTCGACGTTGAACACGTCGCGCGTGACCGAGCCCAGGTCGCGGACACCGTCGACGAAGATGCTGCCCGACGAGTCGAACCCGCGCATGTACACCGCGTCGCCGGTGGTCGTGTTGCCGTTCTCGCCGACGTAGAAGGTGCTGACGCCGGGGCTGTTGCGCAGTGCCTCAGCCAGGCTGGTGGCGCCCTGCTCGTTGAACAGGTCGCTGCCGATCACGCTCAGGGTGCGGGTGGTGTCGACCAGCGGCTGCGGGAACTTGGGGGAGGCAGCCTGGCCGGAGTAGCGCTTGATGCGCTGGCCTTCGACATGCACGCCATCGAGGGTGGTCGCCTGCATCGCGCCGGCAGGGGCGGCGGGGGCATCTGCGGCCAGTGCCTGGGGCGCGGCGAGTGCCAGGCCGGCGAGCAGCGATGCGGTGGTGATCGAACGTTGCGATGCGTGGGCCGGGGTGCGGGGCAGGGGGTGCTTGCGGCTCGTGATGTGGGCCATTTCCATGTGCCTTGTTGTCATGTCCGGCGGGGCCGGCGTCGTCTGGAGGGGAAACCGCTGCGCGGACCGACGCCACGCCGGAGAGAGTCGACGGGACCGGTAAGGCAGCGAACCCGTTCATCTTAAACGCAAGTAAGAATGATTCGCAATAACTAATGCGAATTGTTTGACGCCGCCCCGCTAGCGGTCGTCGTGCGTCCAGACCGCGCCGTCCTCGACCTTGACCGGGAACCGCACCACCGGCTCATACGCCGGGGCACAAAGGGCCTGACCGTCGCGCACGTCGAACTTGGCCCCGTGCAGCACGCACTCGATCGTCGCCTCCTCGGCATCGAAGCGGCCGGCCGACAGCTCGAAATCCTCGTGGCTGCAGCGGTCCTCCATCGCGTAGTAGGTGCCGTCGTAGTTGACCACCAGGATCGGCGTGTCGCCGTCCCAGGCCACGGTCGACTCGCCGGGCAGCAGTTCGGCGGTGGCGCAAACGCGGGTCCAGTCGGTCATGGCAGGGCTTTCTCCAGCACGGCAAAGCGCAGGTCGTTGCGGCGTGGCAGGCCGAAGCGCGGGTCGGTGGCGGGAAACGGACGGGTCTCCCCGGTGCGCCGGTAGCCGCGGCGTTCGTACCACTCGATCAGCTCGACGCGCAGATCGATCACCGTCATGCGCATCAGCGGCAACCGCCACTCCTTCCCGGCAATCCGCTCGGCCTCGGCCAGGATCGCGCGGCCCAGCCCGGCGCGCTGCAGGGTGGGGCGTACTGCGAACATGCCGAAGTAACCGGCGCCTTCGTCCTCGGCGACGTGGGCGCACCCGTGCAACCGGTCGTCGCTGGCGGCCAGGAGGATGCGGCTGCGAGTCCTGGCGATGTCTGCCAGCAGGACCTCGGGGACGATGCGGTTGCCGTCCAGCAGGTCGGCCTCGGTGGTCCAGCCGGCGCGACTGGCCTCGCCGCGGTAGGCGGAGGTGACCAGTTCGACGAGTGCGGGGACATCGGTTGCGGTGGCGGCGCGGAAGGTGTTCGTCGGCATGGCGTTGGCTCGGCGTCGGGAAGAGCGACGAAGGTCGCGAGTGGCGTCGCTCCTACAGGAGCAGCTGGCGGACTTTCGCAATTGCCGCGATGAATGCGTCGACTTCTTCGAAGGTGTTGTAGAACGCGAACGAGGCGCGGCACGTGGCCGGTACACCGAAGTGTTGCATCAGCGGGTGCGCGCAGTGGTGGCCCGAGCGCACGGCGACGCCTTCCAGGTCGAGCAGGGTGGCCAGGTCGTGCGCGTGGGCGCCCTCGACCAGGAAGCTGATCACCGCCGCCTTCTCCCGGGCGCGGCCGAAGATGCGCACGCCCTCGGTCGCGTCCAGCCGCCCGGTGGCGTACTCCAGCAACGCCTGCTCGCGCGCTTCGATGTTGTCCATGCCGATCGCCGACAGGTAGTCGCAGGCCGCGCCGAGGCCGATGAAGCCGGCGATGTTGGGAGTTCCCGCCTCGAACTTGTGCGGCGCGTCGTTGAATACGGTGCCTTCGAAGCGCACCTGCTTGATCATCTCGCCGCCGCCAAGGAACGGTGGCATCGCGTCCAGGTGTTCTCGGCGCGCCCACAGCGCACCGGTGCCGGTCGGGCCGGCCATCTTGTGGCCGGTGATGGCGTAGAAGTCGCAGCCGATGGCGGCGACATCCAGCGGCCGGTGCGGCGCGGCCTGCGAGCCGTCGACCACGGTCACGATGCCGCGCTTGCGGGCCTGGCGGCAGATATCGCGCACCGGATTGACGGTGCCCAGCACGTTTGACACGTGCGCCACCGCCAGCAGCTTCACCTCGGGCGTCAGCAGGCCGTACAGCTGCTCGAGGTCGAGGTCGCCGCGTTCGTCGATCTCGGCGACCTTGATCGTCGCGCCGGTGCGCTCGGCGACCAGCTGCCACGGCACGATGTTGGCGTGGTGCTCCATCCGGGTGACGACGATCGCATCACCCGGCTGCAGTCGCGGCAGTGCCCAGCTGTAGGCGACCAGGTTGATCGCGAACGTGGTCCCGCTGCACAGCACCAGTTCGTCGCCGCGGACGTTGAGAAACTTCGCCAGTTTGCGGCGCGCACCCTCGTAGGCATCGGTCGCCTCGGTGCCGAGCGCATGCACGGCACGGCTGACGTTGGCGTTGTGGTGGCGGAAG
The DNA here is from genome assembly GCF_046638635.1 of Lysobacter zhanggongensis. Classification (NCBI taxonomy): domain Bacteria; kingdom Pseudomonadati; phylum Pseudomonadota; class Gammaproteobacteria; order Lysobacterales; family Lysobacteraceae; genus Lysobacter; species Lysobacter zhanggongensis. The sequence continues at coordinate 9,311 of NZ_JBJXHK010000009.1, read as the reverse complement.
AAGTCGTCGACCGCTTCGATCACCTGCGCCGGCTTCTGGCCGGTGTTGGCGGAGTCCAGGTAGACCAGTGGCTTGCCGTGGACCTCGCGCCTGAGGACCGGGAAGTCCTCGCGGATGCGGGCCCAGTCGATCGCGTCGGCGGGGGCGGCGGCCTGGTTCATGCGGCGGCCATCGCCGCGGCGACCGACCGCGCCAGTGATGCATCCAGTCGCACGCCGATCGCATCGCGCATGGCTGCATCCTCGATCACCGACAGCGTCTCGCGGCAGAACGCCGCGGTCAGCAGCGCGCGTGCCTGTTCAGCCGGCACTCCGCGCGAGCGCAGGTAGAACATGGCGGTGGGGTCGAGCTGGCCGACCGTCGCGCCGTGCGCGGCCTGCACCTCGTCGGCATGGATCACCAGCACCGGCTGAGTGTCGATTTCGGCACCCTCGCTGAGCAGCAGGTTCTTGTTGGAGAGTTTGGCGTTGGTGCCGTCGGCGCCCTCGCGGATCAGGATGCCGCCGTGGAACACCGCCCGGCCGCGGTCGGCGCCGATCCCGCGCCAGGTCAGCTCGCAACTGCTGTCGCGGACGGCGTGGTCGATGCCCAGGCGGGTGTCGAGGTGGCGACGGCCGTCGGCCAGCAGCACGCCGTTGGCATGCAGCCGCGCGTTGTCGCCCTGCAGGGTGACGTTGAGCTCGTGGCGCGACAGTGCCGCACCGAGCTCGAGGTCGAGCCGGCGGTACTCCGCGTCGCGCGCCAGCACCGCATCGGTGCGATGCAGCAGGGTGGCGCCGGTGGACTCGTCCTGCACGCGGCCATGCAGCAGGCGCGCGTCGCGGCCCAGGTGCACGTGCATCAATGAATTGCACAGATGGCGGTGGTCCCCCGCGGACAACTGGTGCTCGACCACCCGCAGCTGCGCGCCGGCCTTCAACTCGATCCGGTGGCGCAGGTGCCATGCACGCTCGCCTTCCGCCGGGACACCGACGAAGACCAGGTGGATCGCGGTCTCGCCGCGTACCCCCGCTTCCGCGCCCAGCACCACGCCCTCGTCGGCGAGCGCCGCGTTGACCTTGGCAAACACCTCGTCGGGACGCTCGAACCGGCGGGCGAGGAAGTTGGACGCGCGGGTGTCGTCGCCGCGCAGCACCTCCGACAGCGGCCGCAGGCTGACGCCGTCCGGCAACCCGGACAGGTCGGAGCGGCCGGCGTCGAAGCGGCCATTGACGAACACCGCGCGCGGCGCGGGAATGCCCGCGAGCACGGTGTCATCGAACGTGGTGTCGGCGAGTGCGGGAACCGCGTCGACGGGCAGGAAGCTGCGCCGCTCCAGCGCACGCAACGGGGTGTACTTCCAGGCTTCCACCCGGGAATGGGGCAGGCCGTCGCGCAGCGCGTCGTCGAGGGCGGCACGACGCACCGGGCCGAGGCCGGCGGCGTCGCGTACCGCCATCACGTCGAGCGAGGAAGCCAGCGAGTCGAGCAGTGCGCTCATCAGGCGGCGGCCTCCGGCGCGATGCGGTCGCGCACCCACTCGTAGCCGTGCTCTTCAAGCTGCAGTGCCAGTTCGGGTCCGCCGCTCTCGACGATGCGGCCGTCGGCCAGCACGTGCACCACGTCCGGTTTGATGTAGTCGAGCAGGCGCTGGTAGTGGGTGATCACCAGGAACATGCGTTCGGGCGAGCGCAGTGCGTTGACGCCCTCGGCGACGGTCTTGAGCGCGTCGATGTCCAGGCCCGAGTCGGTTTCGTCCAGGATCGCCAGCTGTGGTTCCAGCAGCGCCAGCTGGAAGATCTCGTTGCGCTTCTTCTCGCCGCCGCTGAACCCTTCGTTGACACCGCGATGCAGCAGTTCGTCCTTGAGGTGCAGCACGGCGAGCTTCTCGCGCACCAGCTTGAGGAACTGCATCGAGTCCAGCTCGCCTTCGCCACGCGCCTTGCGCTGGGCGTTGAGTGCGGTGCGCAGGAAGTAGGTGTTGTTCACGCCCGGGATCTCGACCGGGTACTGGAACGCGAGGAACACCCCGGCGGCGGCGCGCTCCTCGGGTTCCAGCGCGAGCAGGTCCTGGCCGTTGAACGTGACCGACCCGGCGGTGACCTCGTAGCCCTCGCGGCCGGCGATGATGTTGCCAAGCGTCGACTTGCCGGCGCCGTTGGGGCCCATGATCGCGTGCACCTTGCCCGGCTGCAGCTCCAGCGACAGGCCCTTGAGGATTTCCTTGCCGGCGACGCTGGCGTGGAGGTTTTCGATCTTCAGCATGGTGTTGTTCCCGTGTCCCGCAAGCGGGCGAAATGTTGGTTCTTCCTTGTAGGAGCGACGTGAGTCGCGACCTGCCGAACCCGTGAGGCGGTGGACAGGTCGCGACTTACGTCGCTCCTACAGTCGTGGTCATTGGCGATCAGCCGACGGAGCCTTCCAGCGACACTTCCAGCAGCTTCTTGGCCTCGACCGCGAACTCCATCGGAAGCTCGCGGAAAACCTGCTTGCAAAAGCCGTCGACGATCATCGACACCGCGTCCTCCTGGCCGATGCCGCGCGAGCGGCAATAGAACATCTGGTCGTCGCTGATCTTGGAGGTGGTGGCTTCGTGCTCGACGGTGGCGGTGGGGTTCTTCACCTCGATGTAGGGAAAGGTGTGCGCGCCGCACTGCTTGCCGATCAGCAGCGAGTCGCACTGGGTGTAGTTGCGCGCACCCTCCGCACCCGGTGCCACCTTGACCAGCCCGCGGTAGGTGTTCTGGCCGCGGCCGGCGCTGATGCCCTTGCTGATGATCTTGCTCTTGGTGCGCTTGCCGACGTGGATCATCTTGGTGCCGGTGTCGGCCTGCTGGCGATGGTGGGTCAGTGCGACCGAATGGAACTCGCCGGTGGAGTCGTCGCCCAGCAGCACGCAGGACGGGTACTTCCAGGTGATCGCCGAACCGGTCTCGACCTGGGTCCAGTGGATCCTGCTGCGCGCGCCGCGGCACTCGCCACGCTTGGTCACGAAGTTGTAGATGCCGCCAACGCCGTTCTCGTCGCCCGGGTACCAGTTCTGCACCGTCGAATACTTGATGTCCGCGTCTTCCAGCGCCACCAGCTCGACCACCGCCGCATGCAGCTGGTTCTCGTCGCGCATCGGTGCGGTGCAGCCTTCCAGGTAGGACACCTGGGCGCGGTCCTCGCAGATGATCAGCGTGCGCTCGAACTGGCCGGTGTGGCCCGCGTTGATGCGGAAGTAGGTGCTCAGCTCCATCGGGCAGCGCACGCCCTCGGGGATGAATACGAAGCTGCCGTCGGAGAACACCGCCGAATTGAGCGCGGCGAAGTAGTTGTCACCGACCGGCACCACCGAACCCAGGTACTTCTTCACCAGTTCGGGGTGGTCCTTGATCGCCTCCGACATGGAGCAGAAGATGATCCCCTTGTCGGCCAGCTCCTTGCGGAACGTGGTACCGACCGAGACCGAGTCGAACACCGCGTCGACCGCGACGCCGGCCAGCTTCGCCCGCTCGTGCAGCGGCACGCCGAGCTTGTCGTAGGTGTCCAGCAGTTCCTGCGGGACCTCGTCGAGCGACTTGTACTTCGGCCCCTTGGGCGCGGAGTAGTAGCTGATGGCCTGGAAGTCGATCGGTGCGATGGAGAGTTTCGCCCAATGCGGCACTGGCATGGTCAGCCAGTGGCGGTAGGCCTCCAGCCGCCACTGGGTCATCCACTCGGGCTCTTCCTTCTTGGCCGAGAGCGCGCGGATGGTGTCCTCGTCCAGTCCCGCCGGCAGGCTGTCGGACTCGATGTCGGTGACGAAGCCCGCGTCGTACTTGCGGCCAAGCTGGGCGTGGATCTCGCGGTTCTGGTCGGGCGCGGTGCGCGGCCCGGCCCCGGGTGAGAGGGTCGGCGCGGGGGTATCGGTGATGTCGGTGGCCATGGGGGCTGCCTACTGTCCGGTGAGCCTGAACGGATCAGGCGTTGGCCAGGCGCACGTCGATGCGCCGGGAGGGAGAGGGGATTTCGGGGGAGGCGTCCGGTGGTGGCACGCCGTCGATCATCTGGGCCAGGGTGACCTTGCGCAGTGCGTCGACCACCACGTCGTTGATCCGGCGCCAGTTGGCGCGCACGCCGCATTGGTCCTCGATCGTGCAGTTGCCGGTGTGGATGCTGCATTCGGTCATGCCGAGCGGCCCTTCCATGGCCTCGACCACCTCGATGAGGCTGATGGAGACCGCGGGTCGGGCCAGCCGGTAGCCGCCGTTGGCGCCGCGGAACCCTTCGACCAGGCCCGCCTGGGCCAGCGGCTTGAGCAGTTTGCTGACGGTCGGCGGCTCCAGCCCGGCACGCTCGGCCAGCTCCGACGCGCTCAGCACCGCCCGCGGATCGGCGGCAAGCGCGGTCAGCACGACGGTGGCGTAATCGGTGAGTTTGGTGACGCGCAGCATGGCCCTGGCCTCAATTCGTACCGGAATTGTACGGATTGTCCGGCCGCAGGCCAAGCGCCCCACACCGGCCCGACCGTGCGGCCCAGCGCGGCGGTTGCGGCACAATCGGGGTTTCGTCTGCTGGAAGACCCGCATGCCGCGCAAGATCGTCGCCCGTCGCTCCGCCATCCACGGCAATGGCGTGTTCGCCGTCGAGCCCATCCGCAAGGGTGAACGGATCATCGAGTACAAGGGGCGCCGCCGGACCCACGCCCAGGTCGATGCCGGCGACACCGGCGATGCCGACTCGGGACACACGTTCCTGTTCACCCTCAACGACGAGTACGTGATCGACGCCAACTACGAAGGCGGCGTCGCGCGCTGGATCAACCACAGTTGCGCGCCCAACTGCGAGGCGGTGCTGGAAGAGCACGACGGCGACGACCGCCGCAAGGATCGCGTGTTCATCGAGGCGATCCGCAGCATCAAGCCGGGCGAGGAGTTGGCCTACAACTACGGCATCACCCTCGACGAGGCGCACACGCCACGGATGAAAAAGATCTGGGCCTGCCGCTGCGGCGCCAGGGATTGCACCGGCACGATGCTGCAGCCCAAGCGCAAGCCGAAGGGCTGAGGAACCGGGCCGGCCGCCGTCATGCGCGGCCGGCTCCCGTAGGAGCGACGTAAGTCGCGATCCCGGCATGTGTCCGGTGTTCGGCGGGTCGCGACTTACGTCGCTCCTACAACAGGTCCTGTTGCGTGGCCATTGGACGAAATGCCCACCGCCGACGCCGGGGTGTGCGCGGGTGCCGCCGCTACCATGGGCCTCCATCCCACCCGAAGGAGCCCCGGCATGTCCCCGATCAACGGAAAGGTCGCCGTCGTCACTGGCGCGGCCAGCGGCATCGGCCGGGAGATCGCCTTCGAACTGTCACGCGCGGGCGCGCTGGTGGCCGTCGCCGACATCAACCTGAAAGGCGCCAACCGCGTCGCCGGTGAAATCGCGCAGGCCGGCGGCCGGGCCATGGGGGTGGCGATGGACGTCACCGACGAAGCGGCGGTCGAGGCGGGCACCGCGCAGGTGGTCGCCGAACTGGGTCCGGTCGACATCCTGATATCCAACGCCGGCATCCAGATCGTCAACCCGATCGAGAGCTACGACTACGCCGCGTGGAAGAAGATGCTGGCGATCCACCTCGACGGCGCCTTCCTGACCACCCGGGCGGTGCTGCCGGGCATGTACGCGCCGGGCGACGACGGCCGGTCCCGCGGCGGTACGGTCATCTACATGGGCTCGGTGCACTCGCACCAGGCCAGCAAGCTCAAGTCCGCCTACGTGACCGCCAAGCACGGCCTGCTGGGTCTGTCTCGCACGCTGGCCAAGGAAGGTGGCGACCGCGGGGTGCGCAGCCATGTGGTCTGCCCCGGCTTCGTGCGTACCCCACTGGTCGACCGGCAGATCCCCGAGCAGTCGAAGGAGCTGGGGATCAGCGAGGAGGAGGTGGTCCGGAACGTCATGCTCGGCCAGACGGTCGACGGCATCTTCACCACGGTCGAGGACGTCGCCCGGACAGTGCGGTTCCTTTGCGAGTTCCCCAGCGCGGCGCTCACCGGGCAGAGCATCATCGTCAGCCATGGGTGGCACATGCAGTAGGCCGATGCGCCAACCGGCGGATTGGTTGCCATGACTTGTGCCAGTCGGCGCGGGCGGTGGTTGCGCCTAGCCTGCGCACTCCCCGAACCGCCGGATCCCCATGCGCCTGCTGCCCGCCCCGTCCCTGCTCCCGCTCGCCCTGCTGCTTCCGGTCGCGCTCCCGGCCCACGCCGATGATGCCGCCGCGCGTCCGTCTGGCGGGCCCCGGATCGAGGTCGACGGCCGCATCGACCCGGAGGAATGGGCCGGCGCCCGCCACATCACGGACTTCCGCCTGACCCAGCCGCTGTCGCTGGAGGCGTCGCCGTACCCGACCGAGGCCTGGGTGAAGTCGACCCCCGACGGCCTGGCGGTGGCCTTCCGCAACGTCCAGCCGGCCGGCGTGCCGCGCACCCGCACGCGCACCCGCCGCGACGAGGGCGGCCAGCTGGACCGGGTCAACGTGGTCGTCGACTTCGACGGCGACGGCCGCACCGGCTACGACTTCATGATCACCCTGGCCGGCGGCATCGCCGACGAGGTCGTCACCAACGAGGGCCAGTTCAACAACGACTGGGACGGCAACTGGAAGCACGCCTCGCTGGAGACCGAGGAGGGCTGGAATGCCGAGTTCCTGATCCCGTGGTACATCGCGCCGATGGGCAAGGCCGACGGCGGCACCCGCACGGTGGGGCTGTACCTGGACCGCGTGGTCGGCTCCACCGGCGAGCGCGTCGCGTGGCCGACCGCCAGCTGGTTGCGCCCGCGGTTCCTGTCGGACTTCGAGAAGGTCGAGCTGCCGGCCTACAGCCAGTCGCTGCTGGCAGTGACCCCGTACGTCGTCGGCGTGCACGACAACATCCTGGGCAAGAGCGAGTTCGACGCCGGCGCAGACATCTTCTGGAAGCCCAACGGCCAGACCCAGCTGACGGCGACCATCAACCCCGACTTCGGCCAGGTCGAGAGCGACGACCTGGTGGTCAACTTCGGCGCCGAGGAAACCTTCTTCAGCGACAAGCGACCGTTCTTCACCGAGAACCAGGGCATCTTCAATTTCGGCCTGTTGATCGACAACAGCCAGCTGGTCTACACGCGCCGGGTCGGCGGCGCGGCCGACGATGGCAGCGGCGCGAGCGACATCGAGGCGGCGGTCAAGCTCAACGGCAGCCTGGCCGGGCTCAACTACGGCGTACTCGTGGCCGAGGAGGACGGCGAGGCGGGCAGGTCGTTCCGCGCATTGCGGCTGAACCACGACTTCGAGCGGCAGAACGTCGGCGTGCTCGCGACCCAGGTGTTGCGGCCCTGGCTGGACCGCGAGGCGCGGGTGCTGGGCATCGATCACCGCTGGCAGCCCAACGACGCACTGACCATCACCAGCAACGTGGTCGGCAGCCACATCGACGAGGCCGGCACCACCACCCGCGGCAGCGGCGCGACCACCGTGGTCGACTACGAGATGGGCAACGGCTGGCGCCAGCAGTGGCTGGCGATGCACTTTGGCGACGACCTGGAGGTCAACGACTTCGGCTACCTGGGGCGCAACAACCTCAACTATGGGCATTGGCAGCTCAGCCGGCGCCTGACCGGGCTCCCGGCGGAGTCTGCCTACTCATCGCACGACTACCGCGGCCGCCTCATCGGCATGGACAACGACCACGGGCTGCGGCTGCAGCGGCAGTTGCGCCTGATCCGCCAGAGCGACCGTCGCGACGGCGGCAGCGAGTACCTGCAGCTCAACGTCAACGCGCCGTCCTACGACGACATGCTGACGCGCGGGCGCAACCCGTTGTATCGCCCCGGCAACTTCAGCCTGTCGTTCGAACGCATGCGGCCGCGCAAGGGCGCGTGGGCCTGGGAGTTCGACGCCTTCGCCCAGAGTGGCGGCCTGGCCGGCAACGACAAGGTGGGTTATGGCGCGGCGTTCGAGCCCACCTACTACTTCAGCGACGCCTTGAGCGCCTTCGCGGGCGTCGAGTACGAATACACGCCTGACTGGCTGGTGTGGCAGCACGACAACCTGGTCGGCCGGTTCGAGGAGCAGTCGCTCGAATTCAATGCCGGGGTGGACTGGAGCATCGGCCAGCGGCAGGAGCTGCGGGTCAAGCTGCAGGCGATCGGGCTGGACGCGCAACTGGCCGAAGCGATCGAAGTGCAGCCCGATGGCCGTGCCGTGGTGGTGGCCGACCCGGTCAGCGACTTCAGCCTGCGCAACCTCGGGTTCCAGGTGCGCTACCGCTACATCCTCGCGCCACTGTCGGACCTCTACGTGGTGTACGGGCGCGGCGGCTACGTGTTCGACGAGTTCTCGGTGGGTCCGCGGGAGCAACTGGTCGACAGCTTCTCGCTGCGCGACAGCGAGCAGCTGCTGGTCAAGCTGTCGTACCGGTTCGAGCTGTGACGGTCAGGTGGCGGGCCGCTCCGGCGACCACGCCTCGGGCAACAGGATCTCAAACAGGCCGTCGCGCCGGCAGCGCTTCGCCAGGGCAAGCACGGCACGGTCGCGGCTGAGCAGCCAGCCGGCGCCGGTGTCGCAGGCCAGGCGCAGGAACTTCTGGTCGTCGGGGTCGGCGCAGCGCGGCAATGCCTGCGCCACCTCGCGCACGGGCCACGGGCAAGCGATCGCATCGAACGCGGCCACGTGCGCCTCGACCTGCGGTGTCCCAAGCTGCAGTACCGGGTAGCGCAGCACCCGCAGCCACTCGTCGCGTCCCTCGGCATCGACCATCGCCGCAACGGCGCCGGCCTCGAGCGCCGTGCGCAGGACGGTCACGCGCGGATCGCCAAACACCAGCAGGTCCAGCCAGACGTTGGTATCGAGCACGATCCGAGGCGCATTGAGGTTGCCGGCAACCACCGTCGTGCCAGCGCTTACGGCTGCACCTCGCGGATGTCCGCGGACGCGATCCGCCAAGCCTGCTGCTCTGCGCTGGCGCCATCGACCACCGCCCGGCGCAGGGTGTACGCGCCGGCGTAGCGGTGCACGCTGCCGTCGGCGCCGGTGGTGCGCACCGCCACCGGCACCTCGATGTAGCGCGACCCGGCGGCGGCATCGATCCGCCCCGGCGTCAGGATCTCGACCGACATGCCCGAAACCCCGGCAAAACTGTTGGCGAACTGCTGCGGCGACTGACCGCTGGCGCTACCGTTGCCCGACCACAGGGTGTAGGCGCTGCCGTAGCTCCCGGCGCTGATCGAGTCGTAGTAGGCCTTGACGACGGCGACCGCCTCGGCCGCGCCCGGGCCGGCTGGCGTCGGTGCAGGCGCGTCGTCCGGCACCGGCGCAGGCGACATCGCCGGGTCCG